>JAUNMV010000026.1 GCA_030531695.1 Bacilli bacterium
AAAATCCTATGTCTGCATCTCCCGATAATACTGCTGCAGTAACTTTATCAGCACCACTTGATAAAATTAATTCAATATCAATACCTTCTTCTTGATAATAACCTTTTTCTATAGCAACATACATAGGTGCATAAAAAATAGTATGAGCAACTTCACTTACTTTTACTTTTGTAAGATTATCATTTTTATTCTTATTAAAATCAAATAATACACTACAAGCACAAATAAAAATAATTAAACAGAATAATAAATAACCTATAATTTTTTTCATAAATCCTCCTTTTCAATGTATTATATGAATAAGTAAAAATTGTGCTATACTAAACTCGAGGTGATAATATGAATTTATTAATAATATCAGATATTCATGGTATTAAAACTAATCTTCCAAAGATTAAAGAAAAGTTTGATGAATTTAAATGTGATAAGTTAATTGTATTAGGAGATTTATTTTATATAGGTCCTAGAAATGATTTAATAGAAGGATATGATATAGATTATGTAAAAGATTTCCTTAATTCATATAAAGATAAGATTATTTGTATTCAAGGAAATTGTGATTCAGCAGTAGATAAAATGGTATGTGAATTTCCGATAATTAGTGATTTAGGTGTTATATCTACTATTAATGAAGATTTATATTTAACGCACGGACATATTTATAACGAAGGTTACTGGAATAAGACTAATTCTACATTAATTTATGGTCATTTACATAAACCTTTTATTCATGAATATGAATCTAATACTTATATAAATCCAGGAAGTATCTCTTTACCAAAAGATGAACATAAACCTAGTTATCTAATTTATGATGAAAAATCCTTTACAATATACGATATTGACGACAATATCATTGCAAAAAAGGACTTATTTTAGTAAAATAGACAATGTGTTATCTATTTATGGCCAAAAACCTTGAAAAACTTGCAAAATAAATACTTTTATGGTATAATATGGCCAAATATTGTTTAGGGGGAAAGTATATATGAACAAGATTATAGAGAAATCTAAAAAATTCTTAACACTTATTCTTGTTGCTGCTATAGCTATAGTTACTGTAACAACTAGTACTAAAGCTATTACAGAAACAATCAATGTTGGAGATGCACAAGATCTTGAAGCTTATATCGGTGGAGTGCGTTTTGCAACAAAAACTACTACAGATGGTGGTTATCTATACTGCTTAGAGATGGCAAAGAAAACTACTATGAACACTACTGCAACTTATACAGGAGTTAGAGATGCAGGTATTGCTTACATAGTAATGAATGGATATCCTACAAAAAGTTTCACTGGTGATGCTTTAAAAGATTATTACATCACTCAAACAGCTATTTGGTGGTATCTAGATGAAACAACTGGTTCTACTAACTTAGGAGAACAATTTAAAGAATTAGGATCAGATCCTTATAACATGAGAGGTTATGTTAAAGCATTAGTTCAAGGTGGTGTACAAGCTAAAGCTCAAGGATACGCTACTACATCAATTAATGTTTCAACAGAAAGTGATAAATTATCATTAGATGGAGCTTATTATTCATCTAAGGTAGTTAATGTAACTACAAATGCAAGTACATATACAGTTAGCTTAGAAGGAGCTACTGCTGGTACTAAAGTAGTTGGAGCTACAACTGGAACAGAAGCAACTACATTAAATAGTACTGAAGGATTTATTATTAAAGTTCCAGTAACTGAAGTAACATCTACTTCACTAAATGTAAAAGTAAATATTACTGCAAATGGAGTATCTTATAAAGCATTAGAATATACTCCAGGAAATCCTGATATGCAAAAAGTTACTCCTGGTATAATTCAACCAACTGAAGAAAAAGTAACTACAAGTATTAATTTAGGATTAAGTACTACAAAAGTTAGAGTAATTAAATATGATTCTACAACTAATCAACCATTAGGTGGAGCAGTATTAGTTGTTAAAGATAGTAATGGAGAAGTAATCACTAGATGGACTTCTACAACAAATGCACATGTAATTAGAAACTTATCTGCTGGATCATATACAGTTGAAGAAGAAAAAGCTCCTACTGGATATGAAAAATCAAATGAAAAAGTTCCATTTACAATTGCTGGTGATTCAGATGACGTAACAGTTAAATTCATGAATACACCTAAAGAAAAAACAGTAGTAAATATTACTAAGATTGATTCTGAAACTGGTAATGCATTAGCAGGAGCAGTATTAGTAATTAAAGATGCTACAGGTACTGAAGTAGATAGATTTACATCTACTACAGAATCACATGTAATTACAGGTCTTGCTTATGGAAAATATACTGTAAGTGAAGTATCTGCACCAGCTGGTTATAAAACTAGTGAAGAAGTAATTGAATTTACATTAGATGATGAACATATCTCTTATCAAATTCAATTTGCTAACTACAAAGAAGTTTATGTACCAGATACAAATGTAAACAACTTATTATTTACAGTCTTAGGAATTGCTATAATTGGATCAGGTTTAGGATTTGTATACAAGAATGGTAAAAAAGACGAAACAAAATAATATAAGAACAAGAAGAATCTCTCCTAACTTGACTGCCATAATAGGCGCTCTAGTCATAATGATTGGAGGATTCTTTCTTTCTTATGATTATATTAATTCAATGAGAGTCTCTACATTTGATTCTTATGGATCAACTCTATATAAAGAAGAAGATGGAGTTGCTGTAATAGAACCAGTAGAGCCAGAAGAACAAAAAGAAGAAACAGGGTCCAAAGAAGATGTTACAGAAACTGTAACAGAAGCATATTTAGGTTACTTAACAATACCTAAGATAAATTTAAAGAAAGGTTTCTTTCCAATAGATTCAGCACAAAATAATGTTGATAGAAACTTATTTATAGTAAATGGATCTAGTTATCCAGATATCGAAAGAGGTAACTTTATAATTGCTTCTCACTCTGGATTAGGATGGAATGCTTTCTTCAGACAACTATATAAAGTTGAAAAAGGTGATCAAGCTATAGTTACTTATGGTGGTAAGAACTATACATATACAATCACTAAAATATATACACAAACAAAAACAGGAACAATTGCTATATATAGAAACTATGAAAAAACTACATTAACATTAGTTACATGTACTAAAGATGACTTATCTAGACAAACAGTATATATAGCAGAATTAACAGACGTACAAGATGCGTAAAAAGAATTAAATTAGGGGGTGAAGATTTATGGCAGCATTATCGCTACTAGAAAAACTAGCTATACTAATTGAAGTGTCTAAATCTTCAATATTTTTCATAATTGCTTTAATAGCAATAATAGTATTAGGATTAATCTTAATAACAACAAATAGAATGAATGTTAAAAGTAGTAGAAAATTATTTATATTACTATATATCTTTATATTATCATTTACATATGTATTATATAAAGAATCATTAAAGAGTATGTTTGAATACCTAATGAATAATCTATTCGTAATAATATACTTTCCTAACTTAGCAGCATATTTTGCCGCAATCGTAATTACAAGTATTATTCTTTGGTATAGTGTGTTTAGTTTTAAAACACATACAATAATAAAAAATATAAATATAGTAGTATATCTAATTATGTCTTATTTATTAGTAGTATTATTATCTATAATTAATAATCAAAAACTAGATGTATTTAATCAAGCATCAGTTTATTCTAATAAATCAGCTCAAGCTATAATAGAATTATCTAGTGCTTTATTTATAATTTGGATAATCTTCTTAGTATTATATAAAGCAATAATGACTTACTTAACTAGAGATAAGAAAGTAGTAACTAGAGTAAGTTCTAAGACTACTTCTAGACCTAAAACTAGAGGTAAGATTATTGTTAAGAATACAAGAAGAAGATTACCATCTAATGTTAAGGAAACACCAGTACCAGTAATGGTAAAGGCCACTCCTACATTTGCTCCTAATATAAGAGCAAATAAAGAATTACAAGCCTATGATAGTTTATTAACAATACAAGATTACAAGTTATTATTAGATATTCTAAAAGAGAAAAAAGAACAAGAAAAACTTGCAGCTCTACAAAAAGAAAAGCAAGAAAAAGAATTACAAAAATTCAGAGAATTACAAGAGTTATACGGTGTAAGAGGTTAACCTCTTACACTTTTTCTTTTCTTATTTTCCTAATTTTGATATAATAGGGAAGAAGAAAGAGTGGTATAAAATAATGGAATTAAACGGATTAAATGACATGCAAAAAGAAGCGGTTCTATACAACGATGGACCACTATTAATAATAGCAGGAGCAGGTGCAGGTAAGACTAAAACACTTACAACCAAAATTGCTTATTTAATAGAAGAAAAAGGAGTATCTCCTTATAATATCTTAGCTATTACCTTTACTAATAAAGCAGCTAAAGAAATGAAAGATAGAATAGATGGATTAATAGGTAGTGTAGCTAAAAGCATACAAGTCTCCACCTTCCACTCATTTGGTTTAAAACTATTAAGAGAAAACTATAAATATTTAGGATATGATTCTAATTTTGTAATAATGGATAGTGATGATTCACTATCTGTTATTAAGAAGATATTAAAAGATATGAATTTAGATCCTAAGATATATAATCCTAGAGCTATAAGAAATAAAATAAGTAGTTGTAAAAATGAACTTATGTCTCCTAAAGACTATGAAAGATTTGCAGCTTCTGATTATGAACAAGTAGTTGTAGAAGTATATGAAAAATATGATAAGAAATTAAAGACAAATAACTCAGTAGACTTTGATGATTTATTAATATTACCAATCAAACTATTTAGAGAAAATCAAGATATCTTAGAAAAATATCAAGAATTATATAAATACTTATTAATAGATGAGTATCAAGACACTAATCAAGCACAATATATTCTTACAAAACTAATTAGTGCTAAATATAAGCTTATTACCTGCGTAGGAGATGATTCACAAAGTATCTATAGCTTTAGAGGTGCTAACTATAAAAACATCTTAAACTTTGAAAAAGACTATCCTGATGCTAAAACAATATTACTAGAAGAAAATTATAGATCTACTAGTACTATACTAGATGCAGCTAATCAAGTAATTAAAAATAATAAGATGAAAAAAGATAAAAAGCTATGGACTTCTCGTGGAGTAGGAGAAAAGATTAAGTATTATAGAGCATTCAATGAAAGAGATGAAGCTCAATACGTAATACGTAAAGTTAAAGAACTATCTAACAGAGGAGTAGAATATAAAGATATCGCAGTTCTATATCGTACTAATGCCCAATCACGTGTATTAGAAGAAGAAATGTTAAAAGAAAATATACCTCATAAAGTAATAGGTAGTTATGAATTCTATGCTAGAAAAGAAATTAAAGATTTAGTAGCTTACTTAAGATTGTTACATAATCCAAAAGATAATGTATCTTTATTAAGAGTAATTAATACACCTAAAAGAGGTATTGGTTTAAAGACTATAGAAAACCTTACAAATATTGCAGATGCTAAGGAAATAAGCATCTTTGATGCTATAGAAAGTGGTAAGGAATTAGAGTTCAAACATCTAATAGAAAAACTTACTGCTATGAAAGAAGATTTGACATTAACTGAATTAATTGATAAGGTATTAGATGCATCTGGAATGAAAGCTGAATTAGAAAGTGAAAAAACTCTAGAGTCTGAAATAAGACTAGAAAACTTAGAAGAGTTTAAATCAATTACTAAATCATTCGAAGAAAGAGATGGACTAATATCACTAGAAGAATTCTTACTAGAAGTTAGCTTAGTAAGTGATGTTGAAGAATATAAAGACGATCCTAATAGAGTAAGTTTAATGACCATTCACTCTGTAAAAGGACTTGAATTTGATCATGTCTTTGTTGTGGGCTTAGAAGAAGGAATATTCCCACATATGAATTCATTAATGGATAATAGTGAATTAGAAGAAGAAAGACGTTTAGCTTATGTAGCTATTACAAGAGCTAAAGATGACCTACATCTAGTAAATGCAAGACATAGAACTTTATTTGGTAAAGAACAAATAAATCCAGTAAGTAGATTTATTGGAGAAATAAGTAGTGACTTATTAGAAACAAATGTTAAAGATGAAGTTCAAAAACAAGAAAAAGAGAAAAAAGTTGAAGTTGGAGAAATGTTCCGTGAAGAAGAAGTAGACTATAAAGTTGGAGACTACGTATACCATGAATCTTTTGGTACAGGTAAAGTAGTAGAAGTAACAGGAACATTAATAAGTGTAGCGTTTAAACTACCTCACGGGGTAAAGAAACTTATGAAAAATCATAAAAAATTATCTAAAGTAGATTGTTAAAAGGAGATTTATAAATGAATAAAGATATTACATTAGTTATTTTAGCTGCTGGTATGGGTAGCAGATTCGGAGGATTAAAACAAATTACTCCATTCGGACCAAATGATGAGTTTATTATTGATTACTCAGTATATGATGCTATTAAAGCAGGGTTCACAAAAATAGTATTCTTAATTAAGAGAGAAAACTATGATGTATTTAAAGAAACAATTGGAGCTAGAGTAGAACCTCATATTAAAGTAGAATATTGTTTCCAAGAGAATAATAATATACCAGAAGGATATTCATTACCAGAAGATAGAGTAAAACCATTAGGTACTGCACATGCAATGTTATGTTGTAAAGATAAAGTACATGAACCATTCATGATTATTAATGCAGATGATTTCTATGGATATGATGCTTATGAAAAAGGAGCAGAATTCTTAAGAAATATGAAAGCTGGAGATTATGGATTAATTGGTTATTTAGTAAAAAATACTATTACAGAAAATGGTTCAGTAAAACGTGGAGTATGTAAAGTAGATGAAAATGGTAAATTACTAAGATTAGATGAATCAAAAGTTGAAAGAATTGAAGATGGTAGAATTATGGCTACACCATTATGTGGAGATCCTACATTTGAAGTAGCAGAAGATGATACAGTTTCAATGAACATGTTATGTTTTGATACATCAATCTTTGATCACATCGAAGAAAACTTCCCAGTATTCTTTGAAAATAATAAGAATAACTTAATGGAATGTGAATATTTAATCCCAATACTTCTATTTGATTTAATAAGAGATAATAAAGTATCTACAGAAGTAGTTAAGACAACTGCTACATGGTATGGAGTTACTTATAAAGAAGATGCAGAAAGTGTAAAAGCTGCATTAAAAGAAATGGTAGATAACGGAGTATATCCAAATAACTTATGGGAAGAGGAATAATATGAATAACGATAAAACATTATTAATTATGGCTGCTGGTATGGGATCTCGTTTTGGTGGATTAAAACAAATTGAACCAATGGGACCTAACGGTGAATTTATAATTGACTATTCAATTTATGATGCTAAAAAAGCAGGTTTTAATAAAGTAGTATTTATAATTAAAGAAGAAAACTATGATGTATTTAAAGAAACAATTGGTGCTAGAGTAGAACCATATATGAAGACAGAATATGTTTTCCAAAATAATGACTTTGTACCAGAAGAATATCTTGATGTATTAAAAGATAGAGTAAAACCTTTAGGTACAGGTTATGCAATACTATGTGCAAAAAATAATATAAATGAACCATTCGCAGTTATAAATGCAGATGACTTTTATGGAACAGAATCATATGAAACTGCATCTAAAATATTAGATAACTTAAAAGTAGTAGAACCATATGAATATGCAATGGTAGGATATGAAGTAAAAAATACTCTAACAGAAAATGGTTCAGTAAAACGTGGATTATGTAAAGTAGAAGACTCTAAGTTAAAAGAAATTACTGAATGTTCTATCGAAAGAGTAGATGGAAAAATAATCGCAAGTCCACTTGCTACAGAAGAATCATTTGAAATAGATGAAGATGCTATAGTATCAATGAACTTATTATTATTCACTCCATCATTATTCCCACATCTAGAAAAAGAATTTAAAAAATTCTTAGATAAAAATAAAGAAGATTTAAGTAAAGTAGAATTCTTTATACCAGATGCTATGTTTGCTGCAATTAAACAAAACTATGCATCAGTATTAGTAGAAAGAACATCAGCTAAATGGTATGGAGTTACTTATAAAGAAGATGCTGATATTGTTAAATCTTCAATTAAACAATTAGTTCTAGATAAAAAATATCCAAATAATTTATGGAAATAAGAAGTACAATGTACTTCTTTTTTTTGTTATGTTATAATTTACATAGAATAAGAGGCAATATGAAGAATAGAAATATAGTAATAATTGTATTAATACTATCTATAAGTATCGGTTTCGCAGTACTATCAAGTACTCTAAGTATTGGTAGTAATATAACTCTAGCTGATGCTTCTTTTGACGTGCATTTTGATAATGTAGAAAAAGTATCTTCTTCTATAGAAAATGATACTTATACTTATCAAGATAATAATACAGTATTAAATTTTAATGTTTCATTAGATAAGCCTGGAGATTATGTTGATTATAAAGTATATGTAGTTAATGCTGGTACTATAGATGCATATCTAGACTCTATCTCAATAAACATTCCACAAGCTGCACAAGACTATATTACTTATACAATAACTTATAATAATGGTACTAATCTAACTACAGGAGACTTACTAAAAAAAGGAACAGATAAACCATTAAAATTACATATAGAGTATAAATATGATGTAAATAACTTCATATCATTAGAAAATACCACAATAACTGCAGTATTATCATATAAACAACCATCCCAAAAAGGAGAAAATGTTTGGGAGTTTGACTATCAAGAAGCAGAACAAACATTCACAGTACCTAAAACAGGTACATATAAACTAGAAGTATGGGGAGCTAGTGGTGGAAACACTACTAGTAACAATAAAAACGGAACAGGTGGTTATGGTGGTTACGCTGTAGGAACAATTCAGCTAACAAGAGGAAATACTTATTATATTAATGTAGGAGGAAAAGGAACATCTGGAAGAGCAGAGAAAGTTATAGTTGGTGGATATAATGGTGGTGGAAATGCTACTGGTGTAGACACAGCAGCTGTTTTTTCTGGCAGTGGTGGTGGAGCTACTCACATCGCAAGCAAAGCAGGACAGTTAAAAACACTTGAAAAATATAAAGAATCCATTTTAATTGTTGCTGGAGGTGGTGGAGGCTCTATAGCATATTATAATTACTGGGCCGATGGTGGCTCTGGAGGAGGATATATAGGTTGTAATGCTGGAGAAATTGGATATGGATCTAGTTACAACTGGCAAGGAATATCTACTGGAGGAACACAAACATCAGGTGGAGTTGGCTATAGTAGTGTGGCAAATGTAGCAGGAGAAAATGGGTCATTTGGACGAGGCGGAGATTATATCGGTGTTCGTACTTCAGGTGGCGGTGGAGGTTACTATGGTGGCGGAGCTAGCTCTAGACAAGGTTCTGGAGGAGGTTCAGGATACATAGGAAATCCTAATCTTACAAGTAAGATTATGTACTGTTATAACTGTCAAGAAAGTACAGAAGAAGCAGATGAAACACATATAAAAACTAGAACTACTACAAACGTAAGTGAAACACCTACAAGTAATTATGCAAAATTAGGCAATGGATATGCTAAAATAACTTATATAGAATAATAGAAAGGGATGGTTAATATGAGAAAAAAGTTTAATAAAAAAATATTAATCATCTTTTTAGTGCTTTTAATTAGTATAGGTTTTGCCTATCTATCAACTACATTAAATCTAAATGGTACAGTAGGATTTAATTCAAATACCTTTGATGTACATTTTGATAATATTGAATTAGTAAGTGAGGATGTAGAATATACTACATTAGAAGTAGATACACAAGATAATACTAAAGTAAATGCATCTATTAATTTTAAAGAACCGAGTGAAATATTTGAATACACAGTAGATGTAGTTAATGGTGGAGGAATAGATGCTAAATATGATTCAATTGCCAGTAATCTAACTTCAGCTAATGAAGACTATATCACAATAGATGTTAAATACTATGATGGAACTACTATTACCCAAAATGATATTCTACGTATGGGTCAATCAGTAAAAATAAGAGTAAAAGTAATTTATAACTACGATATAGATGAATTGCCATCTATATCATCTACAAACATAACTACAACAGTATCTTATAAAAACGTAAATGTAAGAGATATAACTTATAACAGAAAAGTATGGAATTATGACTATACAGGTTATGAGCAGATTTTCGTAGCACCTAAAACTGCTACATACAAAATTGAGTTATGGGGAGCAGGTGGAGGACCTAGAACTGGATATAAAGAAGGTTATGGTGCTTACACATCTGGAAAAATATCATTAGTAAAAGGTGAACAATTATACTTATATGTAGGAGGATCAACAACAGACCTTACAGGTGGATATAATGGTGGAGGAAATAGTGGTGGTCCCATGAGTGATGGATATTATTCAGGCAGTGGAGGAGCAACTGATATTAGAACAATAAGAGGAGTATTTAATGATTTTGACTCTCTAAAAAGTAGATTAATGGTTGCAGGAGCAGGAACTGGAACAGGTTGGTATGTTGGCTGTGGAATTGACGGCGGTGATGCAGGAGGACTTATTGGTTATTCTGGAACATATTGTTCATATAATCAGGCGTATATTCATACAGTAGCAACAGGTGGAACACAAACCCATGGAGGATATGGAATAAATGGAGCAACTACAGGTAATTATACAGGTAAATTTGGATATGCATATTCAGTATCACCAAAAATGTATAGTATTGCAGGAGGCTCAGGATATTTTGCGGGTGGAACATCTAGATCAACAAATGGAAATGTATCTAGTGGTGCAGGAGGTTCATCTTATATATCAGGACATATAGGATGTGTCGCAATAGAAGGAACTTCAACAGTGGATAATATAACTTTTCCAACAAAGCATGAAGTACTATGTGATGATGGAACTATAGATATAGATTGTAGTATACATAATAGTGGAAAGTACTTTACTGAAACTGTAATGATAGATGGTGCTGGTAAAGAATGGAAATATCATGATGGTGATACTGAAGTAACAGCATCAACTTCAGTAGTAGGAATGCCAACACATGATGGCACAGGAACAATGACAGGAAACTCTGGTAATGGCTATGCTAGAATTACGTTAATTAACTAGAAGTACGATATACTTCTAGTTCTTTTTTTGTTATAATATTAATAGTGTGGGGATTAGGTATGAATCAAGAAAAGTCAGAAAAAATAGTAAAAAAATTTATTATTAATTGTAGAAAAGAATATCAACCAGAAAACTTTAATATTTATAAATATTTAAAGTATGGAAAGTTAGATGATATAATTGAATCTTTTAATAATACATTTGAAAATAAATTTGGAAAAGAAAGAAAAAAATATTTTAATGCACATATTAAACATTTAAAAATAAAACAACTTCCTGGACCATGTACAATTAGTAAGAAATCTACTACAGGTACATATATGCCATTAAAAAATACAATAACAATATATGGTAAATTAAATGATTGTTTAGAAGTATCAGAAAGATTAATGCATGAACTATTACATATGTCTAGTAATAAAGCTAATGGACTAGTAGATGGACTAACTATATCAACAAAGAAAAATAAATTATATGGTACAACAGGCTCAGGTTTAAATGAAGGATATACGGAACTATTAAATAGTAGATATTTTGCTATGCAAGAATACTATAGTGGATATAGAAAAGAAATGATTCTAGCAGCTGGTATAGAAAAACTGATTGGTAAAGAAAAGATGCTAGATGATTATTTCAAATATACATTATTTGATTTATTAGTAGAATTAAATGAATATACAGAATCTGAAAAATATAGTTTAGATATTATTAATAGAATAGATAACTTACATAGAGCAGAAGATATAAAAGAAAAAGAAAAGATATATGTAGATGTAAAAAAAGATATAGTAGGTCTACATAGAAAGAAATTAATAGAAGATTTCGCAAGTAAGAAGATAGATTTAAAAGAATTTACTAAAAGAAATTTATTTGATATAGAGTTATATGATAAGTATAATTTTATATATGATGATTACGCTAATATAGTAGATCATGGAGATAAATATATGGTTATGGGTAATACAGGATTCTTCTATATAAGCAAAGAAAATGAAAATGCAAAAGCATATATGATATTAAAGAAATAGGTGATATACATGAAAGAAAGAATGAATGAACTAATAGATATAATTAATGAAGCAGATTATAATTATCACACTCTTGATAATCCAACTATAACAGATCAAGAATATGATATGTTATTGCGTGAATTATTTGAAATAGAAGCAGAACATCCTGAATGGGTTAGAGAAGATTCTCCAACTCAACATGCAGGTGGAAAAATAATTGAAGGATTTAATAAAGTTCAACATAAAATTCCAATGATGTCATTAAGTGATGTTTTCTCAGAAGAAGAATTAATTGACTTTGATGAGAGAATCAAAAAAGAAGGAATAACTCCAGAATATATGTGTGAATTAAAGATAGATGGTTTATCTGTATCTTTATTATATGAAAAAGGTAAATTAGTTCGTGCAGCAACAAGAGGTGATGGAACAACAGGTGAAGATATAACTCACAATGTTAAAACTATTAAAACTGTTCCTTTTAAATTAAAAGAAGAAGTAGATATTGAAGTTCGTGGAGAAATATTCATGAATAAAGCTACATTAGAAAAATTAAATGAAGAAAGAAAAGCTAAAGGTGAACCATTATTACAAAACTGTCGTAATGCAGCAGCTGGTTCTATTAGACAACTAGATTCTAAAGTAGCTGCTAAAAGAAAATTAGATACATTTATTTATCACTTACCTAATCCATTAGATTATGGAATAGAAACTCATGCAGAAGCAATAGAATATATGAAAAAATTAGGATTTAAGACTAATCCAAATAATAGATTAGTAAAAAATATGAATGAAGTATTAGAGTTTATTGCTGAAAAAGGTAAAGCAAGACCAGACCTTGCTTATGATATAGATGGAGTAGTAATAAAAGTAAATAGTATTAGACAACAACAAGCATTAGGTTATACAGCAAAATATCCTAAATGGGCTACTGCTTATAAATTTCCTGCAGTAGAAGTATTAACTAAATTAAAAGATATTATCTTTACAGTAGGACGTACTGGTCAAATTACACCTAATGCAGTATTAGATCCAGTAATAGTAGCAGGATCTACTATCTCTAGAGCAACTCTTCACAATGAAGATTATGTAAATGAAAAAGATCTAAAAATAGGTGATATAGTTTCTATTAGAAAAGCAGGAGATGTAATACCTGAAGTAGTAGAAGTAAAAAAAGAAAGAAGAACTGGTAGTGAAAAAGAATTTGTAATGATTACAAATTGTCCTATGTGTGATACACCTTTAGTAAAAAAAGAAGGACAAGTAGATTATTTCTGTCCAAATGCAAAATGTCCTGCAAGACACATAGAAGGATTAATTCACTTTGTATCACGTGATGCCATGAATATAGATGGTCTAGGAGATAGAATAATAGAAGACTTCTATAACTTTGGATATATTAAATCAATACATGATATTTATTTATTAAAAAATCATGAAAAGGATTTAAAAAGATTAGAAGGATTTGGAGAAAAGAGTGTAACTAATTTATTAGATGCCATAGAAGCATCAAAATCTAATTCCCTAGAAAGACTATTATTTGGATTAGGTATTCCACATGTAGGAGCAAAAACAGCTAAGATACTTGCAGCTAAATTTGAAACATTAGATAACTTATTTAATGCAGATTTAGAAACTCTAACTAATATTCCAGATATTGGTGGAATAATTGCTAAAAGTATTAGAGATTATGCTACACATGAAGAAAATATCCAAATAATAAATGACTTAAAAGAAGAAAATGTTAATATGACTTATAAAGGTCAAAAAATAGAAGAAAATGAAAATTTTGCTGGAAAAAGTTTCGTACTTACTGGAACACTTACAAGCTTCTCAAGAGATGAAGCTAGTGAAATAATCGAATCATTCGGTGGAAAAACAGTTAATTCAGTATCAAAGAAAACATCTGTAGTAATAGTAGGAGATGCTCCAGGAAGTAAATTTGATAAAGCTAAAGAATTAGGAATAGAAATCTGGAGTGAAGATGACTTTAAAGAAAAAATAAAATAGAAAGATGGGTTGTAAATGAATAAAGATTTAGAAATAATTAAGAAAAAATACGGAGAAAATATGGCACATCTATGTCGTACACTATTCCCAACTATATTATTAGAACCCGGAAAATTACCAGAAGTTCTACAAGATAATTTTCCTGCATCAAAGAATCTTTATTCAGATATAAAAGAAGCAAATTATGATAATGGTTTTCAAAGCCTTATTTATAATAAAGCAAAAATAAAAGTAAATATTGCTGAAAGCGATAATACACCATTTAATTTGTTAAAAAAAGTGGGCTATACATTATATGAGTGTAATAATAAAGGTGAAGTAGATAGATTTAAAAAATACTATGCAGACAATGAAAAGTTATGCTCATTTAACTATGATGATACAGTAGAACGAAGACATATGTTCTTTGCAATTAAAGATAATGCTAATGAATTAAGAAGAGAGGATTTTACTAATCCGAATTTAAATGATGAATATAGTAAAAGTGTTTTATATATTAGTTTTAATAAAGGAAGATTAAATGCACCCAAAATAACAAGCAGATACAATACAACAGTAAATAATTGTGATGCGATGTATTCAAACAATTTGGAAAATATTATTCCAGGTTTAACAAGTAGTTTTGAAAAAGAATATAAATTAAATGTATATAATAGTAATGGTTTATTTAATTTACCAAATTATATCTTAGCTAAAGATAATAGATATTATAGATATAATGGCTATTATAAAGAACACAATGAACAAGAAAAAAATCATGTTAGTCCTAAAAATATATATTATTGTGAAAACAATGTTATTTTATATGGAGACGAAATAATAAGAGATTTTTGTATGCCTGAAAGATATATCTTTTTAGAAAATTACATATTAGATATTTCTCATGATAAAGATAAAGATGATAAAAAAAGAGTATTCAAATATAAGGATGATAGTCCAGATGGATTTATAGATAATCTACAAGATATATCAAAAGTAGATATTTATAGAGATAAAAAAAATAAAAATAAAAAAATAATTATTACTAAAGAAAATAATGATATTGTTGAGATAACACTAAATCAAAATAATAATATTATTAAATATAAAAATGAAAACTTAGAAAATGCTGGAGAAAATTTTTTAAGTCAATGCGAATATCTAGAAGAATTTGATTGCCCTAAACTTAAAAAAGCCGGAAAGAATTTATTAAGATTAAATAAAAAATTAAAAAAATTTATTCAACCAGAATTAGAAGAAGTTCCAGATGAATGTTTAGCTTTTAATGAAATATTAGAAGTAATTGATGTTGATAAAGCTAAAAAAATTGGTAATGACTTTGCAAATTCATGTAGAGAATTATTAATATTTAAAGCTGATAATGCCACTGAAATAGGTAATGATGTTCTACAATGGGTTAGAAAAATACAAGTTGCAAATATTAAATCATCTGAAAAGATAGGTAATAAATTTTTAAACATGGCAAAAGATGTAAAAATTAATGGATCTAGTGAGACATTAAAATTAAATGCTAAGTATATAGGTGATGGAGTACTATCTAATCATGAATGTTTTAAAAAAATTATATTAGATGAATCAGAGTCGATTGGAAATTCCTTCCTATCAAATGATGAAAAAATAGAATATATAAGTGCTAAGAAAAATAAAGTAATAGGTAGTTTTTTTTGCTCAAATGCAAAAAATGTTCAACAAGTAGAATTAAATGAAACAGAGATAATTGAAGATGAATTTTTATCAAATGCAAAAAAAATTGGAAAAATCAATATCAATAATGTCAGAATAATTGGTGATAGATTCTTAAAAAATAATGAGAAACTAGACGCATTAAATATTGATAATCTAAAGTCATACGGCTATGAATTTATACCTAATAATAGAAAAGTAAAAATTCATGCCTCTAATCTATCTCTTAAAGATAAAGTATATACAACTCATATAAGAAAAATAAAGAAGACATTTGAAGTAATAAAGAAGTTAAACATATATAATAAATATTCATTAAATAATAATCAAGAATTAATAAGAGGTTCATATAATGGTAGTATGAATACTAGAAACGATTCTTTAGATAATATGTTTAATGACACTACTGAAAAATATAATAATAAGAGGAGGTAATATATGCATAGATTAATAATAATAAATATAGATGAATATGTATTAACTCTTCAAGATGAAGAAGAAAATAATTATAAAAAAGTCATTGATTTTATAAATACAGATTATAAACCTAAATTAGGTGATTATATTACATTACCAGATAATGTATTAAAACAAGATAATTTATTTGTTTATGGCGATGTATATGATAAAGATAAGGACGATATTATTCTCGTAAAAAGAGAAGACAAAAATATCTATTTACAGAGATATTATGGTTAGATATGTACAAATTATTAATTATATGGTATAATATGCAACGACTAATTAAAAAGAGGTGCGTATTATGCTAAATCCATTTAAAAGAGAAACTTTAGATGATTTAGAATTCTATGATGATGAATATGAATATGATGATTTTGATTCATTTGAAGAAGAAAAGGAACCAACAAATGAAAAAGAATTTGAAGAAGTATATGAGGATATAAGTAACTATGATGAACCTCAAATAATAGAATCATATTCAGAAGAAGAATTCGAAGAAAATGAAACTAGTAAGAAAAAATATAAGAAATATAAAAAAATAATTAATATAGTATTTGCTATAATTTTAATCGTGCTTGTAATGGTAACAATAGATGTTATATCAGTATCTAGATATAATGCAGGTCCATTCTTTGCTATAAAAACAAAAACTATCAAAGATGGTGGAACAAAAATATATCATGGTTTAGGTTATAAAGTAATTAAATATAATCAAAAACAAGGTAGACGTGATAGAGAGATAGGATCATGGAGTCTAAAATATAATACAACTCCAATAGATTTAACAGATATAGATTTAGCAATAGAATTTGAGAATGACTATCAAGAAACAAACACAAAATATAATAAAAAATTTGTAAGACTAACAAGTACAGTAAAAGAAATAAATAAAGATAATAATACACTAGTACTTGAATATTTAGATGAAGACAATAAATATACATTAGATATTATTTGTACAATGGCAAATAAAAAATCTAATTTAGAAATATTTAATAAAGATGATAAAGCAAGTATTATAGGTACAATAGAAAAATTCCAAATAAAAGGAAATAAAGATTCTAATAAAGTATATATAAGTAATTGTTTTGCTGAATCATTTGAAGAAGCAGAAGAAGTAGAATTTGAAGATTAAGAGTATTCTTAATCTTTTCATATTTGTGGTGGTTTAAATGAAATCAGATTTAGAAGTCATAAAAAGAAATATGGCGAAGAAATATCTCATCTATGTAGAAAACTATTCCCAACCATTTTAGAAAATTAAATAGTAAGATTTCCTATTGGAAATCTTTTTATTTTCAAATAAAAGTGCTATAATAAATTCAGTTTTTAAGGAGGAATATATATGGAAGAGAAACTAACAAGAGAAGAAGTTTTACACGTAGCTAATTTAGCAAGAATTAAATTAAGTGAAGAAGAAGTGGAAAAGTTTCAAGTCCAATTAAAAAAACTATTAAATGACGTAGAAAAAATAAATGATGTAGTAGGTTTCGATGACGAAATACTAATATCCCCTTGGGAATCTAATACTACATTAAGAAAAGATGTAGAAGGAGAAATGCTAGATCCAAAAGTAGTAGTAGAAAATGCTCCTCGTCACTCAGGAAATTATATATCAGTACCAGTTGTTATTGGAGAAAGTGAGGGTGCATAATATGAGATATTTAAATAAGAATATTGAAGAAATACATGAATTATTAAAATCTAAAAAGATTAAGCCAATAGATTTAGTAAATGAAGCTTTTGAAAATATTGAAAAGAATAAAGATTTAAATGCATATATTACTTTAAATAAAGAAGAAGCTATTAAGACTGCTAAAGAATTAGAAGAAAAGCCAGTAGATAATATTTTATTCGGATTACCTATAGCTGTAAAAGATAATATTGTAACTAATGGTCTAAGAACTACTTGTGCATCTCATATATTAGAAAACTTTACTCCAATATATGATGCAACTATAGTTGAAAAGATTAAAGCTAAGAACATGATTATTATCGGTAAGACTAATATGGATGAATTTGCTATGGGTTCATCTTCGAGAACAAGTTATTTTGGAGCTCCTAAAAATCCATGGAATAAAGAAAAGATATGTGGTGGATCATCAGGTGGTTCTGCAGCAACTATAGCAGCTCGTGATGTCTTATTTGCTTTTGGTTCTGATACAGGTGGATCTATTAGACAGCCAGCATCATATACAGGAATTGTTGGTATGAAACCAACATATGGTAGAATATCAAGATATGGACTAGTAGCATTCGCATCAAGCTTAGACCAAATAGGTCCAATGACTAAAAATGTTTATGAAAATGCAGTTTTAATGAACGCTATATGTGGACATGATGATAAAGACTTAACTAGTGCAAACTTAGAAGATGAAGATTTTACTCGTATGATAGGTGAAGATGTTACAGGTATGAAGATAGCAGTACCTAACTATCTAATGAGTGATATCGTATCTGATGAAATAAAAAATAAAATTAAAGAAACAATTAAAATGTTACAAGATAAAGGTGTAATAGTTGACTATGTAGATGTTAAATATATAGAAAATGCTATGACACTATATCAAATTATTGCTATGGGAGAAGCAAGTTCTAACTTAGCAAGATTTGATGGTATAAGATATGGATACTCAGAAGAAAATCCTAAAAACATTGAAGACTTATATCTAGAAACTAGAGGTAAAGGATTCGGTGATGAAGTAAAACGTCGTATCATGGTAGGTTCATACTTACTAAGTGGAGAAAATGCTAAAATCTATTATGATAAAGCATTATCTATTAGAGATGATATGAGAAAAGAATTTAAAAGAGTATTCAATGATTATGATTTAATTATTGCTCCTACAACAGTTACTACTGCTTATGATTTAACTGATCCTATGGATGATCCTCGTAAGAGTTTCATGGATGATATCTTAGTAATTCCAGTAAATATGGCTGGTCTTCCAGGATTAAATATTCCAGTAGGATTTAGTGATACTCATATGCCAATCGGTATGCAAATAATTGGTAACTCATTTGAAGAAGCAAAAATGTATAAATTAGCAAGCTTTATAGAGAAAGAATTAAATCTAGATTTAGATCCGAATGGAGGTCGTGAATAATGTCAAATTATATTCCAACAATTGGTGTAGAAGTACACGTAGAATTAAAAACAAAAACCAAGATATTTTCAAACTCTATTAATGGATATGGACAAATGGCTAATTCTTTAACTAATGTTATAGATTTAGGATATCCTGGAACTTTACCTACAGTAAATGAAGAAGTATTTAATCTAGCTATTAAAGCAGCTACAGTACTAAATTGTAAGATTAGAAGAAAAATGCACTTTGATAGAAAGAATTATTTCTATCCAGATAACTCTAAGAATTATCAAATTACACAGGCAAGAACTCCTATTGGATATGATGGCTATGTAGAAATAGATGATGATGGAGTAAAGAAAAAAATCTATATTGAAGAAATGCATATAGAAGAAGATACATGTAAGAGTACTCATAGACAAGATAAGACATTACTAGACTTCAATAGAGCAGGAGTACCACTAATTGAAATAGTTACTAAACCATGTATATCTTCAGCAAAAGAAGCAAAATTATATCTAGAAAAATTAAAAGAATTATTATTCTATTCAGATGTATCTGATTGTAAAATGGAAGAAGGTTCAATGAGAGCAGATGCCAACGTATCTATTCGTAAAAATGAATCTGATCCATTTAATACAAAAGCAGAAATAAAAAATATAGGATCTATTTCTAACGTTGGATTAAGTATTGAAAAGGAAATAGAACGTCAAGCAAAACTATATGATAATGGTGAAACTTTCTTACCACAAACAAGAAGATATGATGATAAATTAGGTGATACAGTACTAATGAGAGTAAAAGAGACTGGTAATGATTATAGATATTTCCCAGAACCAGATATTCCATTTGTATATGTAACAGATGAAATGATAGAAAGAGTAGTTAAAACTATTCCAATGCTTCCTGATGAAAGAAAGAAAGTATATATAGAAAAAGGTATACTTGAAGCTAATGCCTTTAAACTAATTCAAAATAGAAGTTTATCTGACTATATGAATGAATTATTAGATACAAATATTAACTTCAAAGTAGCATCTAATATTCTTTTAGGAGAAGTATCTGCATACTTAAATAAAACTGAAAAGACGATAAATGATACAACTTTAACTAAAGAAAGATTCATAGAATTAGTAAATAAAATGGATGATGGTACACTAACATCTAAAAATATGAAAGATATTATAGATACTATAATGGAAAGTACTGATTCTATAGAAGATATAATGAAATCATCTGGAGTACAAAATATTACAGATGACTCAATGATTAAAGATGTAATTAATAAAATAGTAGAAGCAAATCCTGAATCAGTAGCTGATTATAAAGCAGGACATGATAGAGCTATTAAATACCTTATGGGACAAGTAATGAAAGAAACTAAAGGTACATTAAATCCTAAAATGGCAATGGATATTTTAATAGAGACATTAAAGTAATAAAGGTTGATAAAGGCCTCTTTATTAGTGTATAATTATATATACTAGGATGTGAAAAAATATGAAGAAAACAATGAAAAAAATATTGAACTTTATTAAGAAACACAAATTATTAGTACTATTTATAATATTATTAATAGTAGCAGCAGTATTTGCTATTAAAGTATTTTTAATATTCTCAGATACTGATGAAACAGCTATCTATGGAGAAAGATTAAATGGAGCTGACTACGTAGAAATAGATGTTAGTAAAAGTACTGATAAAGTAAAAGCTAAAGTTGGAGACTTAGCTAATGGAGTTACAGTAAGAAAACAAGGTAGAATTATAAATGTTATTTTGAATCTTAAAGATGAAACTACAAGAGATGCAGCTAAGGATATCTCTAACCAATTATTAGGAGAATTTACTGATCAAGAAAAAGCTTATTATGATTTTCAAATATTTTTAAATAAAACAAACGAAGATGCGCAATTCCCAGTAATTGGATATAAGCATCATACAAAAGCAGAAATTAAATGGACAAAAGATAGATAGGTGATTAAATTATGAAGAAGAAATTAGCGATTATTATACCTATAATCATTGCAATTCTAGCTTTCGTATTTGTTTATCGCTATTACAACAAAGAAGATTCAACTACAACACTAACAGTAAATGAAAAGAAATGGGTCGTTGAAAATAGTGATCAAACATATGACTTTGAAGTAGTAAATGACTATCCACTATATGGAGAAAATGGTAGTGGAGTAATATTTCAATTCTTAGATGACTTTGAAGAAAATATAGGTATTGAATTCAATAAAATATCATATTTAAAAGATACTGGACCATCAGGTGATAGTTATAAGATTAGAATACTTGATAATGAGGCAGTATTAAGTTCTAAAGACTTACTATTATTTAATGATAACTATATAGTAGTAGGTAAAACATATCAAAGAATTAATCATATTAAAGATATGAAAAATATTACTTTCGGAGTATTTAAAGAAGATGCTGAAGAAGTAGGTTATTACTTAAAGAGTGGTAGTTCTTTATCATACAAAACATATGATAGTATAACAGCTTTATACAAAGCGCTAGATGATGGAGAAGTTAATATGATAGTAGTACCTAATATAATGTACTTAGATCATATTATTAAAAACGATTCATATTCAATTAATTACTATCTAACAGAAATGAAAAAACAAATAGTACTTACATTAACAGGTACTAATAAAGACTTAGATAGAATAGTAACAAAATATTATACTAAGTGGAAATTAACTAATTATATTACAGAATATAATGATGAATACTTAGATTACTATGTAGAAAAGAATGATATTAGTGCTAAAGAAAAATCTGCATTAGTATCTAAAAACTATGTATATGGATATGTTGATAATCTTCCATATGAAATGAAAGTAAATGGTAAAGTTGAAGGTATAGCAGGAGAATATATAGATCGTATATCAAGACTTGCTAATATCAATTTCAAATACAAAAGATATAATACATTAGAAGAATTAAAGAAAGCAGTAGATAAAGGAGAAGTAGATGTATACTTCGATTACTATAACTACGGTGGAGAAAAATATCTAGAAACATTATCTACATTTATAGAAGATTATGCGGTATTAGCTAAGAAAGATAATAGAGTAGTAGTTAACTCATTTGAAAGTTTAAAGAATAATGAAGTAGCTATGTTAGATAATAATTCTCTATATAATTATTTCTCTAATAACTCTAGAGCTAAAATAAAAACATATTCTAACTTAGATGATTTAGTAGAAAAATCAGACAATAAATTAATAATAGTAG
>JAUNMV010000001.1:0-8262 GCA_030531695.1 Bacilli bacterium
ATTAACTACTTTAATAATTCATTAGTAAAATTAATCTTTAATAATAGAAAGTATTCTATAGAAGAATGTCTTAATTATTATATAGATGATTCAGAATATATCTATTACTTAAATAATATATTTGATAAAGGAGTCTTATCATTTAACATAGAACTAGATAAAAATTATAATGACTTATTTAATAATTATTTAAAAGGTAGTATTTATTTTACACTATCTAAAACATCAATAAAGTAAAGTAGAAAGATTTATTTATTCTACTTTTTTTTAATAAAAAAATAATGTATACTAAAAGAGAATATAAAGATAGGGGTGGCATTAATGATCATTAGAAAACCTTATGCCTTTTTAATTAAAAACTTTAAAAAGATACATATATTCTTATTTGCCTTAGCAGTATACATATATTTTAAGAGTACTCAAACATATACTTTTGTAAGAGAATTCATTAGATTAACATCATATGATAGATATAATGAACCAATTACTAAGTATATTACTTCATTTGGTATAATATCCCTATTATTACTAATAATAGGTAGTACATCCCTAATGTTATTACTAAAAAGAAAAGAAAAACCTTGGAAATTATACTTAGTACCTACAGTACAATATTTCTTATTACTAATAGCATTTGTATTCGTAAGAGGTTACTTTAATAGTTATACAGGAGTAGAATCAACTGCGCCACTACGTGCTTGGAGAGACTTATTACTAGTATCACAAGGAGCTCAATTTGTAGTATTAATAATCTACATAGTAAGAATATTAGGAGTAGACTTAAATAAGTTTAATTTTAAATTCGATGAAGAATACTTAGAAATTGCTCAAAGTGACCGTGAAGAATTAGAAATTAATATTAATATAGATAAAGAGTCATTCAAACGTGTATATAGAAGATTTTTAAGAAATTTAAATTATGTATATCAAGAACATAAATTTATTTGTCGTATAGGAATATTAATATTCTTAATAGTATTAGGTAGAAATACTTATAATTATATTAATTCTCATAGATCATTCTATGAAGGAGATTCATTTAGTGTAAATGGATATAATGTAAAAATAAATAATAGTTATTATTCAGATAAAGCTTTTAATGGAGATGTAATCTCTAAGAAAAGTGCTTTTGTAATAGTAGATGCAACTATTACTAACGATATAGAAAAAACACGTACAGTAGACTTAAATAAATATCATATTATTAATGGAGTTAGCCTTTATACTGCAACTCAAAAAACATATGAAACAGAATTTAAAGATTTTGGTAGAGCCTATGATTCTGTAAAATTAGGTCCACATAAAACATCTACAGTATTATTAATATTTAAAGTAGATAAAAAATTACCAGTAGATAGATTTGTATTAACATATCAAGAGTCTACAGCAACAACTAAAAACTTAAGAAAAATAAAATTAACAATAAAGGATATGTCTAAAATAATATCACAAGAACCAATAGCTATGGGAGAAAGTTTAGTATTACCTTTTGATGATAATGAAACAATAACTTTAGATGACTATTCAATAGATAGTACAATAACATATTCATTTAAGAATTGTGTTACATCATCTTGTTTAGGTACAACAAGAAATTACACAGCCCCAACAGGATATAAAATATTAACTTTATTCTTTGGAACAGATACATATGAAGGTAAAGAACTAGCTGACTTCGTAGATAAATATGCCAAATTAACTTATACAAATGCCGCTGGTAAAAAAGTTACTATAGAAACAAAAAATACCCTAACTACAGGATATTATGGTAAGTATGTATATTTAAGAGTACCAGAAGAAATAGAAGAGTCTTCTTCAATATATTTAGACTTTATAATAAGAAATAATAAATATATCTATAAAATTTTATAAAACTATTATATAATTAATAATAGAAAATAAGGGGCGATTATTAATGAAGAAATATATCAATAATAAAAATATAGTTAGTGTTCTTCTACTAGTTGTATTAATCGGAATACTATTCTTCTTCTATACTAGAAGAGTAAATGATAAGATTAATCCAATAACAGTACCTTATGCAAAAGTACAAATTGCATCAGGTATTCAAATAACTGATAAAATGGTAGGAACTACTCAAATACCACCAGCAATGTTAACAGATGATGTATATAAAGTAGTATCAGACGTAGTAGGTAAATATTCTAATGCCGATACAATCATTCCAGCAGGGAGCCTATTTTATCATAGAAATGTAGTAGAAAAAGAAGAACTACCAGCTAATATCATATTAGATATTCCTGATGGATATGTTCTATTTAATCTAGCAGTAGATACAGCAACTACATATGGTAATTCTATTTATCCTGGAAACTATATAGATATCTACTTAAAAGCTAGAACAAAAGAAATAGCAGGAGTAACTACAGATCAAAAAAGAGTATTATTAGACAGATTAATTAAAAATGTAAAAGTAATCGCTGTTAAAGATAATAAAGGAAAAACAGTATTTAAAGATTTAGAAGAAGATAGAGAACCTGCAATGGTAATATTTGCCGTACCAGAAGAGTATTATATATTACTAAAGAAAGCAGAATTCTTAAGAACTTATGAGTCTATTTTAATACCAGTTCCAACTAATGAGAGTTTAAAAGAAGAGCCTGGAGAGTTAGCCATAGCTAGTGAAGCTCTACATCAATGGATTAATGATGTAACAGTATGGAATCTATCATAAAATAAGTACCAATAATTAATTGGTACTTTTTGCTTTTTAATTAAGTATCTTACATTGACTTTTATTAAATTCAAATGTAAAATTATTATAGAAAAGATAGAAAAGAGAGTAGGCTAGAAAGGAAAGTTTGTTATGAGTGAGAGTCATAAGGATGATGTAGTAAAAACTACAGGTAATGAACAAGCACTAAGCGACAACGTAAAAGTAAACAAACAACTTAAGACAATAACAATTTCTCTAATAGTAATAGCACTAGTTTGGGTATTTATAC
This sequence comes from Bacilli bacterium, assembly GCA_030531695.1. Classification (GTDB taxonomy): domain Bacteria; phylum Bacillota_I; class Bacilli_A; order RF39; family UBA660; genus RUG14891. The sequence continues at coordinate 2,967 of JAUNMV010000001.1, forward strand.
TAAATCCAGTTATTACATTCAAGAAAAATGAAAGTGCACTAGCAAGTGCAGGTAAGAGATACTTTGAAACATTTACTTCAGAATTACCAACAGGTGAAAGAATTAGTGATGTGACACTTCAAAAATTATATGAGAAAGGATATATTACAACAGATTTTTATGTACCATATCTACCATTAAGTAAGAAAACTTGCTCAGTTACAGATAGCTGGGTTAAAGTAAAAAAAGTAGATGGTGTGTATAAATACTATACATACTTAAAATGTGGAACATTATCATCTTTAGTTGATCATAAGGGTCCTAGAGTAGCTTTGAATGGTGATAAAGAAATCACAGTAAATTTAAATGATAAGTGGAAAGATCCTGGTATTAAAAAAATTAAAGATACTAAAGATGGAGAAATAGATGTAGAAAAAGCAACTATCAAAGGTGAAGTTGATACTAGTAAATTAGGAACTTACAAAATAAGTTATATAGCATTTGATAGTATGAAGAATAGAACAGAGGTAGTAAGAACTGTTAAAGTAGTACAACCTCTAAATGACACAGTCAAGAAAGCAACAGAAAATACAGGATACTATATGGGATTAGATCCTGATAACTATATTTATTTTTCAGGTATGTTATTTAGAATAGTCGATATAGATGGTAAGAATGTAAGAATAGTAGCTGATCAAGATGTAGCTAATGTAGATCATGACGGTATAAGCAAATGGCTTGATTACTATTATGAACACATTAATGAAAATTCTAAAAAATACATCGTTAAAAACAAATATTGTTCAATGACATTAGCTGATACAGATACTAATGCAAGTAAGTGTAGTAGTTATACAAAGAAATTAAATGTATACATCCCTTCAGTAGTAGATGTTAATAGAGCCCAAACAGAAGAAGGTAACTTTATGAAGCCAACTACAATGTCATGGGTAGCAGAAAAACAAGATGAAAAGAATAGTTATCTAACTAGAAATAGATTCTATGAAGAAGGATATGGAAAAGACTTTATGTCTTTCGAAAGTAAATATAACTTTGGAGTAAGACCAATCCTGACAATAAAAGGAGATGTCTTAATAACTAGAGGAAAAGGTACAAGAGAAAATCCATACGAAATAGGAGATTTCCAAAAAGCAAACCCATCTGATAAAGTAAATACAAGACAGAGTGGAGAATACATTGATATATCTGGATTAATATACAGAATAGTAGATGTAGCAAGTGATGGAGCAACTAAAGTAGTAGCAGAATTCACAATCTTTGAAGGATTAACAAACAGAACACTAGAGTATGATTATACATTAAAAGATCAAACTTATAATCCAACAGTAAAAGGAAATGTAGGATACAAAATCAATAATTACACAAGTCAATATATAGATACAAAATATTTCGTAAAACATGAAATAGAAGTTCCTATCTATAAAGAAGATGCTCAATATAAGAAAGAAATAAAAACAATTAAGTATAAGACAAAAATATTTGCTCCAAATACTTATGAGATGTTCTCAGCATCAAATGAATCTACAGCAATGAGATCATATTGGTTACTAAATTCATCTCAAAAAGAAAGCTTGAAGTATGGAGTATCTGATATCGGTGTAGTATTATATGGTGATACAACTAAATATATATCATTTGGTATAAGACCAACAGCTTACTTAGATAAGAATTGCATTATAGTAAGTGGTGATGGTACAGAAGATAAACCATATAAGATAGAGAAGTAGGTGAGAGTTTTGGCAAGTAAAAAGAAAAAGAATAATAATAAAATATATTTTTTAGTAATAACATTAATCTTATTCCTTCTATTATTAGGAGGAATAAGAATTATGCTTAGCTCTGGAGCAAAAATTGATTCAAGAGTAGAAGCAATAGAAAAATATCAAGCAGAACACCAAAAACATAAGGTATCAGCATGGGTAAAAATTCCAGGAACTGATATTGATTATCCAGTATTAGATGATATTCAAGCAGTTGCTGTTGAAGCCAGTGAAAATATGGATTATCTATGGAAAAATGGAACAATGGATTCATTAAATAAGATTAATTATATTATGGGTCATAATATAATGAACTTATCTCAAAATCCAAAGATAACATATAAAGATCATGTAAGATTTGAACAATTAATGAGTTTTACTTATTTAGATTTTGCTAAAGAAAACGAATATGTTCAATTTACAATAGATGGAAAAGATTACTTATTCAAAATTTTCTCAGTATCATATCCTGATACATTTGATGTAGTATCTTATAATGATCCTAATTTAACAGAAAAAGATGTTAAGAAATTTGTTAATAATTCATTAAAGAATAGTATCTATGATTATGATATAGATGTTAATGAAAATGATACAATTATTTCACTAATAACATGTACAAGAATGTTCTATCACGAAAAAGATTTCGTAGTAGATGCAAGACTTGTAAGAGAAGGTGAATCTACTGGTAAGTATAAAGTAGAAAAGAATAAGAACTATGATGTAGTTGAGAAAATGATGAAAGGAGGAGAAACTACAAATGAAGAAATGTAAAAAAATATTATTATTGTTGATAATAACATTAATAATGACTTATACAACTGGTGTTTCTGCAAAAGATGTTGATTATAAATCAACTTGTGTTACAAATAATTCTTCAAAAAATGTATCAATACATTACAACATAACATATGAAATGAGTAATGTATCAGGACAATTCTTCTTAAAGTCCTCTTATGGTACATTTAAAATTTCCAATATTGAAGAAGGTTATTATGATGGTGTAGCAAATAAATTCACATCATCTGGTCCTGTAACTCATTTAAAGGGTTCAGTATCTAATTATATTAATAATAGTAACCAATTAGTAGTTGGAGAAAATGAAAAAGGAAAAAATAAAGGGCATAAGGTAGAAGTTAATGCTAAAGCATTTAAATATAATAACAATGTTCCTCAAGGATATGATTATGTATTAAGATTTACTTTAGTACCTGCTGTAAGTGATGATGTATGTCAATCTCCAGAAGATTATGCAGCATCTATAGCGCTTGGAAAAAGCAGTGGAACATTCACAGAATATGTTTATATAGTATTAAGAGACTTTGATGCTAAAGCAGCACAATTAGTTGCAAATACAAACTATAACCTACCAGCATGTCAAACAATAAGAAGTGCTGAAACTGGAGTACCTGTAAATGTTAACAATTCAATTGATGCTATATCATTTGGAAATTTAGCTAAAGCAGGAGATGCAAATTTTTATAATAAAATTGCTAAGTATAAATCTTTAGTACCATTCTGTTTTAATTCAGCAAACGTAGTTCAAAATTATTCTGAAAAACAAGTAAAAACAATGGTTCAAACAGCAATTCAAAGTGCTTATGCAATTTACTTACCACAAACAGTAACTAAAGGCCAAGATTGGGTAGCCAGTGAACAAAGAGCTTGTCAAGCAGCTAATGGAATATGGTCAGGCTGGGGACAATGTAGTGCTACTGGTGAGACATGGCAAATCTTAGGTGAAGGTGAAGAACCAAAAGTGTCAAATGGTCTATTTTGTAAATATGAATGGAAAGACTTAGGTAAAGATGACAAATCTATTGGATATAAGTATACAAATATAAATTCATATTATGCAAAAACATCTAAGACAACAACAGAATATTACTATCACAAATATAGTGATGCACAAGATAGAGAAAGAGATAATAATGCCAATACATGTACAAGAATATGTGAAGAAGTAGTTGATGTAGAGTATGGACCTCCACAAGCAGCTATCGCAGGTTTCTGTATTGAATATCAAGTAAAAGTAACAAGCCACGTTAAATGTACTACACAATTAGATATTCATGCACCAGATCAAGGAACAATGTGTGTTCCAACTCCACAATGTGTACACAAATGGGGTACTGTTAAACAAGGTGGACCATCAGAAGAATTTGATGAATGTGTAGCAAAATGTGATGGTGGAAAATACTCAGATACATGTAGTACAAAATGTTACAATGAAGTATATAAATCAACTGCAAAGAGTAAAAAATTAACTGCAGATAATAAAACTGGAATAGTACAATTCACAGCAAGTAGTATAGATCAATTACCTACTGGTGGATACTATGAAAGAAGTAGAACAAATGAAGGATATCAAATAATTTGGGTATCTACAGGAGATAAGAAAACAAATAAAACTAAACCAACATATGGTTATGGAACTTATGCAGAATGGTATTTAATTTATGAAAGAGATCGTACAATAGCAGATCACGGATACAATACAACAGATAAAAAAACATACTTTGCTGATGGTGGTGGATTTAAACGTCAACACGTTGGAGATAAAGGGGCATGTAACGGTGATTGTACACACGTAGGATGTGCTGATAATACATATCTAAGACAAGATAGATTAAATGCTGACTATGCAGAAAATATAGAAAAATATAACAAGATAGTTAATGAATGTGCAGCTCAAGCTACATGTACAGAAGCTACAGCAACATTTACAATTGAAGCAGATGTTAAGACAAGCAGTGGAAAACAAACTATTAAGTTCCCAATGAAAGCTCCAGAAGATACATTAGTATCTCATGAACAAGGTGAAAGAACAGAAAACAAGATTAAAGAAGGAAGCTCATTATTAAGCTACGCTGGATGCTATAGTAATGGTAGTGAAAAAGATTGGTATCAAGCAGAATGGTCATTCCCAGGAACTTGGGCTAATAATAAAACAGGAGAAATCTCATATGTAGATAAAGGTAACGATGCAACATGGCATCAAACAAAGAACAAATTCTGTTTACCATTAACAATTGAAAATACTAACCAAACATGGTGGTATTATTACATGAACAAGAAGTCAGCTTCTCAAACAGCAAGCAACAAAGGTTCATATATTTCTCAAGAATATCAAAAAGCACATCCAGAAGTAATTAATCAAAACTCAGCTCCAAAACAAAATCAAATCGAATGGAATATTAGAGCTAAGACAATGAAATTTGGATATTTCCATTGGACATTCAATATCAATTGTTTCTATGCAACATATGCAGAAGATAAGGGATTACCACCAACATCTAACAATCCAGATAACTTTACAACTAGAACAATTGCTAAAAATGATATGTTCCCATCAACTGATCCAGATGATCCAACAGGATCTACAGATAAATCACAAACAGGTAGAACACAAGGATTTAACTGGACTTCAGCAGCAACAATCGATGATACAAAGAGTCCTAACTATGCAGTTAACCCTGAAGTATTAATATCTAAGATTCAAAAATTAGGTGAAAAAGTATATGATGAAGATCTAG
>JAUNMV010000001.1:8272-85736 GCA_030531695.1 Bacilli bacterium
GTAAAAAACAGATAGAAGAAGATGCATCAACAGATGAAGATATAGAAGATGAATATCTAGAATATGAATTTAGATTATCATCAGAATCACTAAAAGAAATCAAGAAAAACAATAAAGCTACAAATAATGGAAGCGGTAACTATACAAATTATGATACTAACGCATTCAAATACGATGAGAAGAAGAAGATTTATATTTACACAAGTCCATTAATAAGAGGAAAATCATATACAGTTAAAGCACCATCTGAAAACTTATTAGGATGTAACAACATTTCTAAAAATAAATGTGAAAACAATTTAGGAGGTAATGAATAATGAACAAAGCAATGTTAACAGTTGGTATAATTTTACTAGCAGTAATGTCATTACTACTAATCAATGTTTTAACAAACTATCAAACAGGTGGAGAACTTGATTACTACTTAGTAAAAGAAACTACAGAATCAGCTATGCAAGATGCTATAGATGTAGAATACTTAAGACAAAATGGTTTAATCAGAATCGACAAGGAAAGATTCGCGGAGAACTTCCTTCGTCGATTCGCTGATTCCGTTGATTTAACTAGAGGTTACAATATTAAAATTTATGATATCAACGAAGTACCTCCAAAAGTAAGTGTAAAAGTTGAATCAAAGACAGTACTTACATTTGATGATACAGCAGCAGATATCACAACTTCATATGATGCAATTATGGAAAGTAATAATAAATATAATGCATTAATTGAAAGTGAATTAAAAGATGCCAATAGTGATGTAGGAAAAGGAATTACTTGTAAGGAAGGATCTTGCAAGTAGGAAAGGGAGAAGAATAAAATGGGAGATTTTGCAAATAAAATAAAAAAGATAACATCAAATAAAAATACAGTTACAGTTTTAGGTGTTGTTGCCGCAATAATAGTACTATACGTAGCATATATTATGCGTGTAAATGCAGCAGTATCTCCTATCTCTGTTCCTTATGCTACAGCTCAAATTTCCCCAGGGGAACAAATTACTCAAAGTGTAGTAGGTACACGAGATGTTCCACCAGCAATGTTAAAGGGAAAAGTAATTAAAAATCAATATGATGTAATAAATAAATATGCGAGTGCAAATTCAGTTATTCCAAAAGGAAGTTTATTCTATGAATCTGCAGTTGTAGAAAAAGAACAATTACCAGAAAATGTTATTTTAGATTATCCATCAGGATATGTTCTATATAATATGGCAGTAACTCCAGAAGTTACTTATGGTAATTCAATGTATCCTGGAAATTATATTGATATTTATCTAAAGGCAGTTAATAAAGTAACAGATGATAGATTTTTAACATCAGATGCTGATAAAATGATGCTTGGAAAATTACTAGAAAACATTAAAATTCTAGCAGTACAAGATTCAGCTGGTAAAGCAGTATTTGCAGATTTAGATGAACAAAAAACACCTGCAATGTTAATATTCGCAGTACCAGAAGAGTATTATATCTTATTAAAAAAAGCAGAATTTTTAAGTGTCTATGAATCAACATTAATTCCAGTTCCAACTAATGAATCTTTAAAAGATAAGCCTGGAGATTTAAAATTATCAAGTACTGATTTAAAAGACTGGATTAATAAGGTAACTATTTGGACAGATAAATAAAAAGAAAACTAAAAAAGTTTTCTTTTTTTTACCCTTTAAACATATAAATATGATAAAATTAAAAGTATAGTAAGATATCGTGCAGTAATTGACTTATTTTGAATTTATGCTAAAATTAGAATAGGGAAAATAGAAGGGAAGAATAACAATGGGGAATTTAATACTAAGTCTAAAAAAAGTTATTATAAATAAAAATTCAGTAACTATATTAGGTTTAATTTTATGTATATTTATAATTTTTTACAGCTATAACAAACGTGTTTCAGATTCTATTAATCCAATAACAGTTCCTTATGCTAAAACTCAAATCTTATCAGGTACTCAAATTACAAATAAAATGGTAGGAATTACACAAGTACCTCCATCAATGTTAGAAGGAGATGTAATTACTAATGTATCTGATGTAGTAGATAAATACACTAATGCAGATACTATGATACCTGAAGGTAGTTTATTCTATAAAAGAGCAGTTGTAGCAAGAGAAGATCTTCCTGCAAATATAATATTAGATTATCCTACAGGATATGTTTTATATAACATGAAGGTTAATACAGAATCTACTTATGGTAATCAAGTATATCCTGGAAATTATATAGATATTTATTTAAAAGTAGAAACTCAATCATTAACAGGAGATATTACTAATAAACGTGCAGATGATAAAGTAATGGTTGGTAAGATGTTTTCTCATGTAAAAGTAATATCAGTATTAGATAAAGATGGTAATGCAATATTTAAAAAAGATAATAATGCTGGACCACCAGCAATGATAATATTTGCTATTCCAGAAGAGTATTACATATTACTAACAAAAGCTTTTTACTTAAGAAGCTATTATTCAACATTAATACCAGTACCAACAAATGAATCTTTAAAAGAATCTCCTGGAGAATTAGAAATGTCCAGTGAATATTTAAAAGAGTGGATTAATGCTGTTACTATATGGACAGATAATTAAAAGGGGTGATATAAATGAACGGAAGTATTTTTGATAAATTAGATTTTGGTCCATTTAGACCATTACTAGATGATGACGATATTACAGATATTTCTTACGATAATGGTGGCCAAATTTGGATTCGTTCGCTAACTCAAGGTTCAATGAGAGTTGAAGTTGAAGGAGCTACACCAGAATTCGTAGAAAAATTAGCATTCCAATGTTCTAACGTTATGGGTACAACATTCAACAATGCCAAACCATTCCTAGATGCTGAGAGTGCTGAATTACGTATGAACTTCGTTCACCAATCTATAGCAACAAACGGTATTGCTTTAGTTATACGTAAAACACCAGCAAAAATAAGATTAGAGAAGAATAAATTAATAGATGAAAAATATTTTACAGAAAATATTCACGACTTTTTAATGAAGTGTGTAGAAGGTCACTGTAATATTATGGTAGCTGGAGAAACTGGTTCAGGTAAAACTGAGTTCGTTAAATATCTAGCATCTCATACTAAATCAAATGAAAAAATAATAACAATAGAAGATACACTAGAATTACACTTAGATAAAATTTTCCCACAAAGAGATATAGTTGCAATGAAAACTAATAACGTTGCAAGTTACTCAGATGTATTAGTTACATGTATGCGTCAGAATCCAAAATGGATTCTATTATCAGAAGTTCGTTCTGCAGAAGCTGTTTCTGCTGTACGTAACTCTATTTCATCAGGACACAATATTTTATCAACAATCCATGCTGATAAAGCATCAGCAATCCCATATCGTCTTTATTCATTAATGGAGACAGATCTAGATGTAAATCAATTCTTAAATACAATTTATAGATATATTCAAATCGGTATTCATATTAAAGCTTATTATAGTAAAGAATATGGTAATTTCCACCGTGAAATAGATGAAGTTACAGAATTCTATGTAGATGATAATAATGAACCAGTATCTCATACAATCTATAGAAAGAGTATGGGTAGAGAAGAAATGGTTAAACCTAGTAAACATTTAATAGAATATATTGAAAACCAAAACATTGAAATTGATAGTATTATTAAAGACTTACCAGAAGAGATGGCAGTAAAACAAGATGAATATAACTTAGAATCTGTAATGGAAGAAAGTAAAAAAGAAAATAGTATTGGTCAAGTACAACAACAAGTACAAGCTGCAGTAGCAAGTACTCCACAACCACCAGTTCAACAACCTGTTCAACAAGTACAAGCTCCAACTCAACCTGCACAACAGATACAAGTACAACAAACATCTCAACAAATACCTATGACACCTCCTATGCCACAGGCGTTAGGAAATTAGGAGGCAAGTTATGTATATAGAAGAGTTATTTATAATTATTATATTTGCAGTAGCTATATACTTATATAGAAACTATAAAGGAGAAAATGTAGGTAAATATGTTACTGGTCAAGTACAAGAAATGTATGATAAATTTGCTCCATATTCTTTCAAAGTAGTTCGTGAAAAGACTAAGGAATTAGGACAAGAATATACAGTTAGACAATATACAATACAAGTTATATTGATAGCTGGATTTGCAGGAATTGTAACATACTTATATTTTTACAGTTTAATTATAAGTATAGTTTATATGGTAGTAGCAGTATTATTTATACCATACTTAGCTTATCTAAGATGTAATAAAGTTTATTCAGAATTTATATTTGAACAAATACAAGTATATACATCTAATACTATTATGGAGTTTGCTACAACACAATCATTTGTAAAAGCCCTAGAAGGTGTAAGATCATCTGGAGTGCTAGAAGATCCAGTATTAAGTGACGTAAATCATATGATTGATTTAGCATATAAGAATGGTACAATTGATGAATCACTTACGTATATGTCTCAATTATATCCATTCTATATTGTAAAAAATATGCACCAATTATTCTTACAAATTACAAAAGAAGGTGCGAGAAATACAGCTGATTCATTAGATAACATGCAATCAGATATCGATATGCTTATTGAAAGTGTATATCGAGATAGAATTGAAAGAGCTAACTTCCACAAATCATTCTTACAGTTTGGTGTAATGTTGTACCTGATGGTTATGTTAGTACAATACTTATTAGGTAGAGAAACATACCTAATGCTATTAAATAGGGCATTTATTCAAGTCTTACTTCACGGAGTATTAATAATAAATACATATTTCCTAATTAAAGGGGAAAAATATTATAACGAGAATGTAGGTGCTGAATAATGGAGATATTAATAGTAGGAGCAATACTTATGTTTATCTTAATTTATAATAATACAATAGATAAAAATAAGTTTTTTGCAGATAATGAAAAATATTTAGAGGTAATCAGAGAAGAAGATTACACATTCTTAGTTTATGCTAAATATGGAGAAGATGCTGATGCAGACCAGTTATACATGAAAAGAGTAACATTTGCAATTGTAATGTTCTTCATAGTATTAGCTTTTACAATGAGTGGAGGTAACTCATTAGACTTTGTAAATTCCCAATTCTTCTTAAATTTAGTTTTATCTGCTGTAGTAGCATTTATATCATTTAAGATGAATTACTTCCAATTAAAAAATTATTATAAAGCGCACTTACATGAAATAGATATAATGTTACCATACTATTTAAAGAGTTTGGAAATTTTAATTCAACATTATACTGTACCTGTAGCTTTAGGTAAATCTATAGAAGATGCACCTGAAATATTTAAACCTGGACTTCGTAAAATGATAGATAGAATCAATGCTGGAGATTCATCAGTAGATCCATATATGGAATTTGCTAATACTTATCCAGTTAGAGATTCAATGCGTATGATGCGTTTATTATATCGTTTAGGTATAGGTTCACAAGAAAAGAAACAAGATAGACTTATGATGTTTTCAAGAACTGTATCATCATTACAAAATAAAGCAAGAGAAACAAAATATAAAGAAAGACTTAACACAATGGAACAACAAACAATGATTATGTTAGTTGTAACAGGTGTAGGAGTAATGCTTATTATTTTGATTTCAATGATGATGATGTTTAGTATCTAAAAATTATTGTAAAAAAAAAACAACGATGCTATAATTAATTTAGAATAAAGGAAGGATGTGAAAGCTAATGAAAGCAGCAACTGGAGAATTACAATTAACAGTTATTACAATGATCGCAATCGCAGCAATTATTGGTTTTTTCTGGATTTTATGGCCACAAATTCAAGAATCAATTAAAACTCAATGGACAAATATTAATAGTGATTACACTGGTTATATCGTGGTTAGAAAATAGGTGATAACTTATGCGTGATGCAATGGGAGGCGTAGTTAACCTAGTAATTATAGTAGTATTCATGGTAATAGTATCTGGATATCTTGCATTTAATGTAAGTTATACTAGAGCATTTAGAGTTAAAAATAAAATTATTTCGACATATGAACAATATAATGGTAATTGTGAGAGTAATTCATCACCATGTATGACTCAAATTATGAAATACATGCAAGAAATTGGATATGATATGAACCAACATATTGATTTACCAGGCTATAATTGTCGTAAAGGATTCTGTTCTAAAAGGGTAGATGCTGAAACAGATATTAATCATAGAACAGTAGATGACAGAAATAGATGCTACTATAAAATCGTTACTCAAATAACAATTGATTTACCAATTATAAATAGAGTAATGCAAGGAATGGATACATTTAAAGTTAAAGGAGATACAAAATCCTTTATAGTAGAATAATAGTTGGAGGAAATGTTGAATAGTCTAGTCAGATTAATAAAGACAGGAGGCTGATATAGTGAACGTTCTTGTTTTGAACGAACAACAAAATCAGTTACAATCTATAGAAGTAGATATAATTAAAAGTGTAACTGGTAAATTCGAGGCAAGTGAAATCGTTAACATGTTTAAAGACTTCTTCTTTAATAAAATGATACTGGATGTAACAGCTCTTAATCATTATGAAGATCCAACTACATACAAAAATATAGTTGATGGAATAAATCCAGATAAAGTCATTTTTTACTTACCAGAAGGAAGTGAACTTTGTACATCTGGATTTTTGTCTCGTCTAATAAATTATGGAATTTATAATTTTACTACTAATAATGATGGAGTAAAATATCTAATAAAAAAATCAAATACACTTAAAGATGTAGAAAGCATAATTAAAATGGCTCAAGGAGCAAAACAACAAACAAGTAATCCTGCTCCTGTTGTACAACAGCCAGTTCAACAACCTGTACAACAAAGAGAACCAGAAAGAAAAAACACATTTTTACCTGCAGACATAGGAAATCAACCAATGGTAATAGGATTTCAAAATGTAACAGAACATGCTGGATCATCATCATTAGTTTATATGTTAAAGAAAGAACTTAATGAGGTGTATAAAAATCAAGTATATGCAGTAGAAATAGATAAAAATGATTTTCTATCATATGGCGATAAGACTATGGTTTCCACAACAAAAGAACAAATTAGAACGTTATTAACTAAATTAGAAAGTTGCAAAGTAATATTAGTAGATTTAAATAATGATACTGAAAATGATTTTTGCACAAAAGTAATATATCTGATGGAGCCAAGCACAATAAAATTAAATACATTAATGAGAAAGAATAGAAATGCCGTAGAAGTTCTAAAAGGTAAAGATGTAATATTAAATCAAAGTTTATTAACACAAAAAGAAATATCTGAATTCGAATATGAATCAGGTATTAAAGTACTATATAATATGCCGCCTTTAAATGATAGAAAAAGAAATGAGATTATAATTGATTTCTTAAGAAAAATAAGATTAATAGATGATAATTCTCATAATGGTGGAACAGGTAAAATTTTTGGCTTGTTTAGAAAGTAAGCAATTGACAAATAAGGGTATATAAGATATTATAGTGTTAACGAAGGAGAGATGTATATGTCAAATTTAGTACAAATCGGAGTTGATTATTGCGGTGGATTAGGTCCAATCGTTAGAATTATAAAAAAAGGATTTATGCCACTAGTACAAATCGCTATTCCAATTATTTTAATCGTTTATGGAGTAATCGATTTAGGAAAAGCAGTAATTGCAAGTGATGAAAAAGAAATTAAGGCAGCTCAAAGTAGATTAATCAAAAGATGTATCTATGCAGCAGCAGTATTCTTAGTAGTATTTTTCGTTACAATCGTTATGAATTTAGTAGCAGCTGCAAAAGATGATACTAATTCTATCGATACTACAAGCTGGCAAAAATGCTGGAATAATATTTAGTAGAATTAACGAAAGAATAAATAGCAAACAAATTGCTATTTTTTTTTTCGTTTGATATAATTATTATGTTATAATGTATTTGGAGTGGACTTTTTATGAAAAATAACAAATTTATTAAAATATCATTATTAATAATCTTAGTGACATTCATGTCACTTTTTCCTATAGATACTATGGCTAAAGAGCTAATTTGTAACTATAATTATGACGGAAATAATCTACAATACGTATTAAAAAATAATAAATTAACTAGTCCTATAAAAGATGGACAAAAAATTAATAATAAAAGCTGGTATAATAGTTCAAGTTTTGATGAAATATTTATCTCATCAACAAGATCAACTAAAGGCGATTTATGTCCTACAATAGTAGTTGAAGATAACGAACTATTTAATACAGTATTTGTAAATTATAGAGATGAAAAAGATTGTAATGGAAAATGTACACAACTTACTTCAACTAGTAATAATTTAAAAGTAGAAGAAACAAAAATTATTACAGCTGTTGGAGTATACAATAGTGATAGCTATTTTATTCCATCATTTAGAAAAATAAGTGATAATACAATAGAATGGTCACTTGATAATAGTAAGTACAGTAGCATTAATGATGCAATAAAATTAGATAAGAAAAGTATAGTAAAAATAGATGAAAAAATAATTAAAAATTTATTTACTAATAATGATAATTCAGCTAAAATATACAGATGTGTTTTTACATCAGGTAAAAAAGTAATTTATAACTTACAAGAAAATGAAACAAGTTGTAAAAATGACTTAAGTAAAAATGATAAACAAGGCTATGTAGCTAATTCTTATGACGGTAACAAAGGTGCAGGAAACTGTAAGAGTACAGTTTTAGGTGATCCTAAAGATGAAAACTCAGTAGCATGGTTACTACAACAGTTATTAAATTACATGCGAATTTTAGGACCTATGATAGTTTTAATAATGAGTGCAGTTGATTTTGCCAAAGCAATCGTTATGGGCGATGATGAAACAATGCAAAAGTGTTATAAAAAATTAATTAAGAGACTAATCTTAGCAATGTTATTATTCTTCGTTCCAACACTTGTTACTATTTTATTAAATGTATTTGGATTTGTTGGAGATCCAATATGTGTTTTAGATTAGCAAAATCATAAAGAGGTGAATTGAATGAACAACAAGCAAGGCCTAATAAATGATGCGATAAGAACAGTTTTTGGTGCAATTGACTGGATATTATTTTCATTCCTAGATTGGATGTACAGAGTGTTCTTTGATGTTTCGACAGTAGAGTTTTTAACAGGTGAAACTATTAGAAATTTCTTTTCAAGAATACAACTTATCTTAGGTGTATTCATGGTATTTAAAATTAGTATATCAATATTACAAGCTATTGTTGAACCGGACAAAATTACGGATAAAAGCAATGGCTTTTCGGCATATATTAAAAGAATTATTATTTGTTTAATTATGCTTACATTATTAATACCTAGAAATATTCCAAATGCTAAAAATGAATATCAAGTACAAATTAATAATAATGGTTTACTATTTGGTACTTTATATTCACTACAAGGTAGAATTTTAAGAAACAATACTTTAGGTAAATTAGTTCTTGGAAAATCAACAGGAAATGTAACACTATCTGAAGGTAGTGATAGTAATACTAATTATGGAAATGAACAAGCTAAATCCATGAAAGAAATGGGTAGAGATTTTACAGTTACGATTTTAAAAGGATTTGTTCAACAAAGTAATAAGTGTTCAAACTTTGATTCTACAGACGCTGGTAAAGCATATGCTAGTGATTCAGTAGATCAAACACAATTACTAATGGATAATATTAATGGTCAATGTAAAGACCACTATTATGCATATATGTACTATCCAATTATTGGTGGAGTAGTTGCAGCAGTGTTTGCAGTAATATTAATTGGATTCTCAATTGATATAGCAGTTCGTGCACTTAAACTAGCAATACTTAGATTATTAGCTCCTATACCAATAATTAGTTATCTTGATCCAAATCAAGAGAAAAAAGGTGCATTTGCAAACTGGGTAAAAATACTAACAGCAACATACTTAGATTTATTTATCCGTTTAGCAATAATCTATTTTGTAATATTCTTAATTAATGATATTAAAGATAATGGAATTGTAATGGGTACAGAAAATGATACATTTATGAATGTAATAGTATTCATAGTTATCTGCTTCGGTTTATTCTTCTTTGCTAAACAAGCCCCTAAATTCATAAAAGATGTATTAGGTGTTCAAAATGCAATGCAAAACATTGGTCTTGCTTCTATCTTAGGTGGTACAGCAATGGCTATGGGTGGCGGAGGTCTTACAGGTTTTGCTTATGGAGCAATGAATGGAGCACGTTCACAAGTTGATGCTTACAATCAAGGTAAAGCAGCACCTGTAGGTAGTGCATGGTCATCTAATAGAGATTTAATGGCTAAAATAAGAACAGGTGACAAAGATGCTCAAGGTGGAATCTTTGGTAGAGCACAAGACTACTTGAACTATCAAACTCGTGAGAGAAATGCTAGACGTTTAGGAATCGGTGCACAAGATGTTGCTGATGCTAAGTATATAGCTGATGCATACGAGAAGATGATGTTACAAGCTCAAGATGAGATGGAAGATGCTAAGATGAAATATCAATACGATCCAACAAATCAACAATATGCAGATGCTTATCATAAAGCAGCAGCAAAATATGGATCATATGCAGAAGCTTATAAGAAAGCTAATAAGAGATACGAAGCTATGGACAAAACAAGAGGTCAATTGGGAATTGCACCTACTGCAGAGTCTGTCAGAGAAATCAAACCATTACATGGAAACGGCGAACCAGACAAGAGTGGAAATTATCGTTCACCTCTTAAGACTGAAGGAGAGTTTGTATTTGATCCTAATACAATGCCAGATTCAATTAAACCATTTGAAAAGGATAATGAGATTAAATCTAGTATCACTGGTCATAGAAGAGATACTAATGGATTTGATGGAACTATTGATGATAGTTTTGGATCTGGATCTATGGGAACAGGTGCTGCTGGTAGCTCACATCAAGGTGGAGGACCTGGCGGTAGACCTGGAGGACATCATTAATAAAAAAGGGAGTGTGATATAGATGAATTATTTAATTCCAGCTAACACTAAGAACGGTAAATTGATTCTTGGAATCTTTAGACCGTTCGACCTAATACTATTTAGTGTTGGTTTACTAGTTACAATAATTTTATTAGCAATTATGCCTCAGGAAAATACAGTAGTAACAATACTATGTTTAACTCCTGCAGTAGTATGCGCATTCTTAGTAATGCCAATACCTAATTATCATAATATGTTAACAATTATTATTGAATTATATGAATTCATAACAACGAGACAAACTTATCGTTGGAGAGGATGGTGTTATAAAGTTGGCAAAAAAAGTAAGTAGTGGATTTACAGAAGATTGGTTACCACTAAAAGGAATACAAAATGGAATGATCATTACAACAAGTAATGAAAAAGTAACAGGAGTAAAAATTACTCCAAGAAATATATTTATTCTTGATCCAAATATGCAAGATAATATATTAATTAGTTTGAAAAACTTTTATAATATGCTAGATTTTGAATTTTGGTTAGTAGTTGCAGATAGACCAGTAGATATATCAGTGTATATGTCTCAACTACAATTACTTTATAATGAAAGTCCAACTCCTGCTATTAGAAAGTTAATTATGCAAGATATAAATAAAGGACAAAGCTTTATAAATAACAATATTGTTGATACAGAATATTTTATCTTGTTTAAACATAAAGATCCTGATCTATTACAAAAGAGAGTTAGATTAATGATAAATGGGTTAGCACAAAGTGGTTTAAATGCTGCTCAAGTAACTAATAATGATTTACGTGTAATCATGGAGAACTTCTTAAATGGAGGAACTTCAACTGAGTTTGGGACGGTGATGTCTGAATGAGTACAGGAATAAGAAGTCAATTAGCCCCTAAGGGATTACATTTTAATCCTAGTGATTTCTTTATTAGTGATAAATATGCAACTATCTTAACTGTTGTATCTTATCCTAAATATATCTCACCAGGATATTTATCATCATTAACTAACATGTCAGGAATTAAAGTTGTTGTTAAGCACATACCTGTACCTTTTGCAGAAATGTCAAAAATGCTTAATAAACAAGTTGCTGATTTAAAAGAAAAATATCGTAATGAAAGAGATCAAACATTACGTGAAAGAATTAGACAAGATGCTGAAAGTTTGGAATACTTCACATCAATGTTAGCTGGATCACAAGCAAGAATCTTCGATTTTCAAATGCACATTATGATTACAGCTGATACAAAAGAAGAATTAGAATTAAAGAAAGTAAATGTTAAAAACTATCTAGATGCTATGGAACTTCGTGCTATATCTCTACGTTTTGAACAAGAAAAGGTACTAAAATCTATTTTACCTATTTTCCCACCTCAAGATATAGAGCAAAGAATTGGTACACCAATTCCATCAGTAACAATAGCAGCTATGTATCCATTTATATTTGATAGTATCAAAGATCCTGGATTATCTACACTATTAGGAGTAGATTTCTCAGGTGGAGTTATCTTATTTAATCAATTCTTATATAAGATAAGAAAAGAGAATAATAGAAATAATGCTAATATGATTATTTTAGGTACATCTGGTTCTGGTAAATCTACAGCAGCTAAATTAATGCTTAGAACTCATATCAGAAATGGTTGTCAAATAGTAATAATTGATCCAGAAGATGAATTCAGAGAAATAACATATGCCTTCGGTGGAGATACAGTTGATATTGGTAAAGGTGGACAGTTTGGTTTAATCAATCCATTAGAAATTGTAATTGATGCCGATGAAGAAGAAATAGCTCAAGGTTTAGGACATTCTATTATTACAAGAACACTTCAATTCTTAAGAGGATTTATGAAATACTATGATCCATCTATTGAAGAAGATGTTCTAAACATGTTCTCAGAAGTTGTTCAAGATACATATAGAAGATTTGGAATAGATTTTAACACAGACTTCACTAGATATACTTCAGCTGACTATCCAACATTCAGTGATGTATATGCAACTATTAGAGGTAGATTAACATCTATTACAGAACAGACTCAAGAAAGAGATATACTAGAAAGACTTGAATTAAAAGTAAGACCAATCACTAGAGAATTAAAATTCTATTTTGATGGACATACTACATTACGTAAAGATAGCGATTTCATGGTATTTAATATAAAAGAATTAATGAATAGTGATTCTACAGTAAGAAATGCATTATTCTTCAATGTCTTAAAATATGCGTGGGGTCTATGTCTAGATTCAAGTGTTGATACAGTACTTATGGTAGATGAAGCTCACGTATTATTAGGAGATAATAATGTACAAGGAGCAGATTTCCTAGCTCAAGTACAAAGACGTGCTAGAAAGTATAACACAGGTACTATAATAATTACTCAACAACCGAGTGATTTCTCAAACCCACAAGTAATAACTCAAGGAAAAGCAATCTTTGATAATGCTTCATATTACTTAATAATGGGTCTTAGAAAACAAGCAACTGAAGATTTAGCATTATTAATAGATTTAAATGAAAGTGAAAAAGAAAGTATAAAACGTTATTCTCAAGGAGAAGCATTATTCGTCTGTGGTAATAGACGTATGAGAATAAATGTAGCCGTAACTAAAGAAGAATTAGATTCTTTCGGAGCTGGCGGCGGGTTCTAAAATAGAAAGAAGTAGGTGATTTATATGTCAGATTATAAGAGTACTAGAAGTCCAGAATCAGAAAATCCAGGCGAAACACAATCATTTGCTTCTGCTATGCATGAACAAAAAGAACAAGAAAAAGAATCTTCCAAAAAAACTGCCAAAGTAGCTGCTAAAGGAGCAGCTATGTACTTCGGAGGACCAGAAGCAGGAGCAGCAGTCGATATGGCTGCAAATACTAAAGCAGGAGAAAAAATCATCAATAAAGGTGGAGAAGCTTTAAATAAAGTTCCTGGAGTAGGAAAGGCATCAAAAAAATTAGATGATGCCGGAGTACTCGATAAAGCAGACCAAGCACTTAGTATGGCTGGTTCTGCAGGTGGTGGAGCCGGTGCTGCAAATGGAGCAGCAAATGGTGCAGCAGCAAGTGGAGGAGCAGCTAGTGCTCAAACTGCAGCCAATACAACAGAAGCAGCAAAAGCATCTAGTGGAGCAGCTAATCAAGGAGGAAGCTCTTCTAGTGGGGGAGATTCCTCTTTTTTCGATAATATAAAAGATAAAAAGAAAAAAGACAGTAACAAAGATGAAAATGGAGAAGAGAAAGAAAGAGATTCTGTACTAGAAGGTAAAGTAAAAATACCAATGGCAGTTAAAATGGCTGCTTTAAGTGCAGTTCCATTCATCTTATTAATTGTATTAATATTAATAATTATTACTGCTATTGGTGGAGCAATCAATGACTTTACAGATGCCGTAAGTATCAGTAAATACTTTGATTTACCAACAGGTGATAATAGTGCAGAAAATATTTCTGATGATGCAAAAAAATTCATCGAAAGAGTAAAAGAAGTAAAAGATGAATATGAAAAAAATGAAAAAACAGTAGATCCATTACTAGTAATGGCAGTATATCACGTAGCTAACTACCATAATAAAGATATAGACTATAACTACATGACTAAAGCTAGAATAAGAGCTGTAGCAGCTGCAATGTTTACTGAAAACTCTACATCATATTCAGAAGAAGCATTTAGAAAAGAATTAACAAAAACAATATTTAAAAATTATTTTCCTAATAAAGATGAAGCAACAAGAGAAAAATATACTAATGAAGTTTTTGAATACATAAAAGATTATTATGAATTAATAGGATATACTCCTATGACATTATGTGCTCCTATGGGTACATGTTCATATAACATTAAAGGATTTTATATCTATGGAAGAGGTAATATTACAAAGAACTTAAATATTACTAACTTAAAAATTAGATTAATGGAATCAGGTTCTGGAAATGGACATAACTATGGAGGTACTTTTGGAAAAGCAATGGCTAATGAAGAATTAGTTGATTTCGAAAAGTATATCTTAGGAGTAGCATATCAAGAAATAGGTCCAGGAGCTTCGGAAGAAGCATTTAAAGCTCAAATGGTAGCAGCTAGAAGTTACATTTTAGCAAGGCCTACTGTAATGGGTGGATGGAGAACTCTACAACAAGAAAATGGTCAATGGATTTTACAAACAGCCAATTCTACACAAGATCAAGTATATTGTGATCCAGATAAAGGATGCTCTTCAGCAGATGGACAATGGTCAATGGTTCATAGCGGACTTACTTCAGGTAGAGTTCTAAAACAACCAATGCCATCAAATTCAAAATTAAGATCTCTAGCAAATGAAACAGCTGGAGAAGTAGTAGTTAATTCTCAAGGATATATAGTATATACTCCATATACTAGTACCCAACAAAATAAAATGGAAGAATTAGCTAAAAAAGGACTTAACTATAAACAAATATTACTAGAAATATATAATGGTAATGGTGCAAAGAATTTAGGTGTAAGTGGTACTGAAAAGATGACATGTAATAATACTGAAGTTACATGTAATAATGGAGTATCTGGAGATATAGCATCATGGAGACAAATAAGAGGTCCATGGATTAATATACCTTTAGGTAATAGTCATAATACCATAAGAAGTGCTGGATGCTTAGTAACATCAATAGCAATTCAAATGGCTCGAAGTGGAGTACCAATTAATACTACAGAAGAGTTTAATCCTGGAGTATTCGTCCAATTCTTAAATAGAAATGGAGGATTTACATCTGGTGGTTCACTAACAGATTATACCTTAGCAACAAAAATGGCTCCTAACTTTAAATATGTAGGTTCTACTTCAGTTACTGGATATTCACAAGATCAAAAATATAATACTTTAGTAGACTTATTAAATAAAGGTTACTACGTAGTAGCAGAAGTTAAGTTAGGTAACAAATCAGGACAACACTGGGTAGCAGTAATAAGTGCATCTAATGGTCAAGTAACAATGGTAGACCCAGCAAGTGATAGTACAAGCATGTGGCAAAAATACCCATCTGCAGGTACAAGTAGATATGTATATTATAAAGTAGGATAGGTGATAATATGAAAAGATATATAATATTAATCATAGTAATACTACTATTTGGTTTTTCACTATATTATTTCGTAGGTAAAGATAGTATTAAAGCCCAAAAAGTAAAAACAACTATCCTACTTAATAACGATACAGTATTCGAATATAATAATAGAAGTTGGATTAAAGTAAATGATAGTTATATAAATGATTATAACTGGAAAGAATTTGATGTATTTTTAGATTCAACTTATAAAGGAAAAAAACTAGTATGGCATGATGATCAATGGTATATATTTGATAAAAATAAAAATGCCGTTAATTATAATGAAAGATTTATTGGAGTAAAAGCTAATTACGAAATAAATGTAAAAGACTTTGAAATAATATCTGATGAAGATAATGGTTATGCCAATGCATTATTATCAGAATACCACTTACCAGCTACATCTGAATTAACATCAAATGATAAAGTGATAGTAGATATAGATAATGATGGTGAAAATGAAGAAATATATATAATAAGTAATACATTCCCAATGGATACTGAACCAGACACTATTTTTTCAAGTGTATTCATGATAAAAAACAATCAAAAATATCAAATATTTGAACAACATCATCAAGATGATGTTTATAGTGGATGTCTTCCATATATAAACTCAATACTAGACGTTGATAATGATGATAATTATGAGATAGTATTAACATGTGCAAGATTTAGTGCACAAGAACCAATAAACATTTTATATAAATTCGATAAAACTAAGTTTACCAAGCTAATTTCAAATGAATAAGTAATGACAGTTTATAAAACATAAGCTATAATAATGACAGAAAGGAAGTAGTAAAATGAAATTTAAATTTCGCGTAGACAAAGATGATTTGAAAATATTTTTAATATTTGCAATTTTTCTACTTTATATTGTAGCAATAGGAATAGTTAATTTAGCTACTTTTGCCAAAGAAGGACATTTATCTGGTATTAATCCGTTCCCTGCATTTGGACCTGAATATATAATGGAAACACTATTAATATATTTATTATGTTTAGGTGGATTATTTATCAGTGTTAATTCATACATTTTCGATAGTGAAAAAGGTTTTGGATTCACTACAGAGAAAAAAGATAAAGGTTACTCTAGATGGGCAAAAGAAAGAGAAATAAAAGAAGAACTAGAACAAGTAGAAATTAAACAACCTAGAAGTAAAGCAGCAGGAGTGCCACTAATATTAAATGAAAAAGAGATGTGGGTAGATAATAGTGAATACCATTCATTAGTAATTGGTGCCACTGGTTCTGGTAAAACTCAAACTGTAATATTACCACAAGTTCATTCATTAGCTAAAGCAAGAGAGTCAATGATTATTACCGATCCAAAAGGTGAAATCTATGAAAAAACATCTAATATGCTTAGAGCTAAGGGATATGAAATTTTATTATTAAACTTCCGTGATCCACAAAACGGTTCTTCATGGAATCCAATGACATTACCATATCAAATGTATAAGAGTGGTAATCAAGATAAAGCAATCGAGTTATTAGACGACTTAGCATTAAACATCCTATATGATGATTCTAACAAGAATCAAGATCCATTCTGGGAAAAGACAAGTGCTGACTATTTCTCAGGAGTAGCTTTAGGATTATTTGAAGATGCTAAAGAAGAAGAAATAAATATTAATAGTATTTCTTTAGCAACAACAGTTGGTGAAGAAAAATTTGGTGGATCAACATATATTAAAGAATACTTCGCAGCAAAAGATCCTGGTAGTGCAGCAGCAATAAATGCCTCAAGTACAATCATGGCTCCAACAGAAACAAAAGGAAGTATCCTATCAGTATTTAAACAAAAAGTAAAATTATTCGCATCACGTGATAATTTAAGTGAAATGTTATCACATAGTGATGTTAATCTAGAAACAATTGGTGAAAAACCAACTGCAGTATTTATAGTTATTCAAGATGAAAAGAAAACATATCACTCATTAGTAACTATATTCCTAAAACAAGTTTATGAAACACTAATTGCAAGTGCACAAAAGCATGGTGGAAAACTACCAATAAGAACAAACTTCTTACTAGATGAGTTTGCTAATATGCCACCTTTAAAAGATGTAACTACAATGATTACAGCAGCTCGTTCAAGAAGAATTAGATTTACAATGATTATCCAAAACTTTGCCCAATTAGACTCAGTTTATGGAAAAGAAGAAGCAGAAACAATAAGAGGTAACTGTGGTAATATTATTTACTTAATTACTACAGAATTAAAAGCACTAGAAGAAATATCTAAAATGTGTGGTGAGGTTAAATCTAAAAAAGATGATAAGACAGCTTCAACACCATTAGTAACAGTGTCAGATTTACAAAGAATGAAACAATTTGAAGTAATTATACTTCGTATGAGAAAACAACCATTCAAAACTAAATTTACACCATACTTTAAACTAGACTGGGGAAAATCATATCCACCAGCTAAATATCCAACAAGACAAAAAAGAGAAGTACATACTTTTGATATAAAAGAATTTGTAAAATCACAAAAGAAGAAAAAATTACTTGAGATGATGAAAGCTCAAGAAATAGAACCAAACAATAGTGATGATGGTGGAGAAGAAAATATCAATACTAATTTCACTGAACCTAAAGTAGTACCTTTCGATAAAGTAGACGACGAAGGATTCCGTGACTTCTTAGCTCATAGAGGTTTTGGACCAGCTCCTCAAAATAATGAAAAACAAACTCCATTTAATCCTATGACAATGCGTGATGAACCAAGCATTTCTACAGTGTCTGAACAAAGAATTAAACCTGTAGCACCAGTAGAAAGAATTGATGAAGATGACGACGATGATGATGATTTAGGATTCGATGTAGATGAATTAGTTAAGAAAATAGATGCAAAGATTGCAGAATTAGAGGAAGAAGAAAGAAAAGAAAAAGAAGCAGAAGAAAAGAAGAAAAAGGAACAAGAAGAAAGAATGAAGCAACAAGCAGTTGAAGTAACAATCCCTGCAGTTCAACCTGAAATATCTAAACCAGTAGAAGCAAAAGAAAAACCAGTAGATAAATCAATTGACTTAAATGATGATTTAGATGACGATGATTTCTTTGATGATTTCTTCGATAATTAGAAAGGAGAATACTTATGAATTATGAAGTAACAGGAAAAGTAAATGCTATCAAAACAGATATTGGTGATAGTGAAGAAGAATTAGATGATTATGAAGACGATGAATTAGAATTTGAAGATGAACAAAATAATCAAAGTCCAGAGCCAGATGATAATCCACCTTCAAATAATCGTAATAATGGAGAATTAAAGAAAAGATTATTCAAGTTAATGTTAATAATTGGCGGTGGAATGTTAATTCTTCTATTAATCCTATTATTAATTTCAGCATTACTAACTAAATCTTATACTTATGAAAGTGTAGAAGAGGTAATGAAGAATGCTGCTATGAGTTATTTTGAAGATAATAAAGCAAATCTTCCAAAAGATGAAAATCAAACAGTAGAAATACAAGTTCCTACATTAGTAGAAGCAAAGAAAATGAAAAATCTAGATGATTATCTAGGAAAAGATTGTGGATGTACAGGAAGAGTAGAAGTAAAATTATCAGGAGACTCATATGTATACATACCATACTTAACTTGTGGTGAAAAATATGCTACTAAGTTCTTAACTACTGAAGTAACTAAAGAAGAAAATTTAGTAGGATCAGGATATGGATTATATATCGCAAATGATGGTTATGTATTCAAAGGTGAAACAGTAAATAACTATGTTCAATTAGAAAGTCGTGTATGGAGAATTGTTAAAGTCAATGCTGATAAAACAGTAACATTAGTTTTATCAAGAGCAGCTGATAGAGAATATCCATATGATGATAGATATAACCAACAAGCTGATTACGACTATGGTATTAATAACTATCAAACAAGTAGAATTAGAGAACAACTTCAATTAATGTATAATGAAACAAATATTGAAGAAGAAGAAAATTATATACTAACTGAAAAAGATAAAACTCATTTAGTAAACTTTGATTTATGTATTGGTAAAATGAGTAAAACAGATACAATACATGATAATTCAATAGAATGTACTCAATCAATTACTGATAAAATAGGTTTACTTACAGTAAGTGACTACATGAATGCAAGTGCAGATATTAATTGTAATGTTGTAGGAAGCAATAGTTGTCAAAACTATAATTACTTATCACAAAATGGATCATTCTGGTTAATGACTCCAAGTACTAAAGATACATTTACTGCTTTCTATATTGGTTCAGGAGTAGTAAAAGAATCTGAAGCAAGTGAAAACAACAAAGTAAGACCAGTTATCACATTATCTGCTAGTACTTTAATTAGTGGTGGAGATGGATCAGAGGCTAATCCATACGTAGTAAAATAATAAATTAGGAGTCTATCATATGATAGCTTCTTTTTTTTGAATAAAATACTATGAGGTGAAGAATATGCAAATAAGTATAGAAACACTAATTAGTAAAAATAAATTTAACACAATAAATATAATAGATATAAGAAATAGTGAATTATATTCTAAAGGTCATATTATAAATGCTAAAAATATACCAGAATACTTACTAATAGATCATCCAGAACAGTATCTTAATAAGAAAGAAACTTACTATATTTACTGTCAAACAGGTACGACTTCTAGAAAGGTTGTAAACATTCTAAATACTAGAGGATATCACGTTTTCGACATAATTGGTGGCTATAAGAATTACTTGTTATGGAAGTAGAATTGTACTATAATTAAGCAAGAAGGTGGTGGAAAAGAGTGACAGAATACATAATAATAGCCTTATTAATAATTGTAATTATACTTTTAATTATCTTACTTTCAAGAAGAGTTAATGAATCTAATATTACAGAAAGATTAGGTAAACTAGAAGTATCTATGACTAAAGAAATAGGTAATTTTAAAAATGATTTATCTAGAGATTTAAATAAAGATTTTAACTCTTTGAATGAACAAGTAGAAAAAAGATTACTCGCAATAAATGAAAAAGTAAATGAAAGATTAGATCAAAATTTTGAAAAAACTAATAAAACATTTATGAATGTCTTAGAAAGATTATCTAAAATCGATGAAGCACAAAAAAAGATAGAAACACTATCAACAGATATTGTCAGTCTTCAAAGTATTCTAACAGATAAAAAGACAAGAGGAATATTTGGAGAAGTAAATTTAAAACATATTTTATCTAGTGTCTTTGGAGAAAGAAATGATTCAATTTATCGAATTCAATATACATTATCTAATGGTACTATAGCTGATTCAGTTGTATTCGCACCAGAACCTTTAGGTACTATCGCAATAGACTCAAAATTTCCTTTAGAACACTATCAAATGATGGTAGATAAAAAACTATCTCAAGAACTAAGAGATCAATATGAAAAACTATTTAAAATAGATATGAAAAAACATATAGATGCCATAAGTAGTAAATATATTATTCCAGGAGAGACAGCAGAACAAGCCATTCTTTTCTTACCAGCTGAAGCTATATTTGCAGAAGTAAAT
The DNA here is from genome assembly GCA_030531695.1 of Bacilli bacterium. Lineage (GTDB taxonomy): Bacteria > Bacillota_I > Bacilli_A > RF39 > UBA660 > RUG14891. Next base: position 29,801 of record JAUNMV010000001.1, read on the forward strand.
GCCTATCATCAAGATATAATAAATTATGCCTACAAGAAGAAAGTATGGATAACATCTCCAACTACTTTAATCTCAACACTAACTGTTGTTGAAATGATAATTAAAAATATGGAAAGAGATAAATATGCATCAATTATTCATGATGAATTAAATAAATTAGGTAGTGAATTCGCAAGATATAGAGAACGTTGGGATAAACTAGCTAGAAGTATTCAATCAGTAAATAAAGATGTAGAAAGTGTCTATATAACAACTGATAAAATTACTAAAAGATTTGAATCAATTAATAAAGCAGACATAAATCAAATAGGAATGGATGATGAATAATCATCTTTTTCTTTGATTGAAAAATCGCAGTAATTTTGATAAAATTGATAATATAGGATAACTATAAGGAGATGATAAAATTGAGAAGAAAAAATCATAAAAAATCAATTATCATTGTCCTTATTTTATTTATAAGTATAGGGTTCGCAGCTTTAACCGCAAACCTAAGTCTAAATTCAAATATTACATTCTTACCACAAAGCTTTAATATATATTTTGATAATCTACAAGTAAATCCAGAGTCATCAAATATAAATCTACCAACTCTATCAAATAATGATCAAGAAGTATCTTTCACAACTACAATAAATGAACCTGGAGATTTCTATGAATTCACATTTGATGTAGTAAACGATGGTACTATGGATGCAGCACTAGATGAAATAATTAAAAGTGGTTTAACTGAAACACAATCACAATACTTAGATTACACAGCTAGATATTATGGAGAAAGAGAAATAAAAGTAGATGATATCTTACATGCTGGTTATAAAGAAAAAATAGTAGTAAGAGTAGAATATAAATATAATATAGATAATGTTCCATCTTTAGGTAATATATCATTTACCTTTGGATTAAACTACATAAAAAGAGATCTCCAAAAAGATTATGGAGAAGAAGTATGGTCTATAGAATATACTGGCAATCAAAGAACATTAAAAATACCCAAAACAGGTATCTATAAACTAGAAACATGGGGAGCACAAGGTGGAAGCGTAAATGAATCATATCGTGGAGGATATGGAGGATATTCCACAGGTACTATTCAATTAACAAAAAATAACAACTATTATATTAATATAGGAGGAGAAGGTAATACTCTTGTTGTAAATGCAGAACAAAAATATGCTCAAGGAGGCTATAATGGTGGAGGACCAGGAAGCTCATGTTGTGAAGGAAGACAAGTAGGTGGTGGTGGAGGAGCTACACATATTGCTTCATCCACTGGTCTATTATCGGCTCTAGAATCTAATAAAAGTTCAATTTTATTAGTATCTGGAGGTGGAGGAGGCTCTTGGTATTTAGGCCCTGGTGCTTCATCAATAGTTCCTGCTGATGCAGGTGGATATGTTGCCACTTCTGGAAGTAATGGTGGATCTACAAACTGTAATGTATCAGAAGCTACAGGTGGAACACAAGAGTATAATGCCTCTGGATTAGGTCTAGGAATGGATATTGGTACTTTTGGGCAGGGAGCAGGACAAGGATATAGAGGAAGTGCCGGTGGCGGTGGAGGCTATTATGGTGGAAATTCCACATGTCATGCCTCAGGTGGCGGTTCAGGTTACATAGGAAACACTAATCTAACAAATAAAATAATGTATTGTTATAACTGCCAATCTTCAATTAATGAAACAGATGAAACAAATATAAAGACAAGAAGTACCACTAATGTAAGTGAAGAACCAATCAGTAATTATGCAAAAATGGGTAATGGATTCGCAAGAATAACATATTTAGGTAACTATAATACAAATCAATATACAGTAATAAATTACCATCCAAATGGTGGACAAGGTAGTATGGATACTCAAGTAATTACATCTAATAGTACACTAAAAGAAAATAAATATAAAAGAGAAGGATATACCTTTGTAGGATGGAGTACTACAGAAAAAGAACTAGAAAATATAATAAGTAGCGTAAATAGAACCAATTTCTTTTCATTAAATTCAAATAATAATTATTATTTTGATACATACACTAGTGGTCCAAAAGATAAATATATAATATTTGAATTAGGTAGACAAATAGTTAATGGTGAAAGTTATACATTCCTAGTCAACGCATCTAATCTTGACCATAGTGAAGAATATGGATTTCCTACTCAGGCAAGCAATTCATTTATGATTGAAAATGGTTTTAATTCTGTAAAATTTTCCTCATGGACAACAGAATCTGGTGGTGGTAATTTAGGTGCACAAACTGCAACCAAAGCTATACTTGATGACTATTATACATCAGTACCTAATTCAGGAGAATTCTATAATTTCTTCTTATACAAAGATAGTGAAGTAGATTATTTAGATAAAGCAAATATTACATATAGTAGTAACACTAGAACTATAAATTTATATGCCCTATGGGCTAAAGTAGAATCTTAATAAAAAAGAAAGGTATTAGGATAATAATATGAATAGAAAATTTAATAAAATGGTATTGTTTACCCTAATACTTTTCATTAGTATAGGGTTTGCAGTACTAACAGCTAATTTAAGTATGGTCACAAACCTATCATTTCGAGAAAACACATTTGATGTGCATTTTGAAAATAGTAAAGTACTTAGTGCTTCTACTTCAATTGATAACTCAGTTACCATAGATACAAATAATCCAACTAGTTTATCATTCCAGGCAACATTGACTAAACCAACTGATTATTTGGAATTTACATTCTATGTAGTAAATAGTGGTACAATAGATGCACAGCTAAACAATATAACTACAACTCTAACTTCAGAACAATTAAACTATATTTCATATTCATTAACTTATGATACAGATGGAACTACTGTTTCAGCAAATGATTATCTATATAAGGGACAATATAAAAGAATAAAAGCTCATTTTGAATATAAATATGACATAGATAATTTATATTCAAATGGAACATTAAATACAACAATTACATTTAATTATAAGCAACCTCAAAATGTCACAACCACAGTATGGACTTATGATTCTTCTGAAGCAGAACAATACTTTATTGCTCCAAAAACAGGTGTTTACCAAATAGAATTATGGGGTGCTAGTGGTGGTACAACAATTGCTAATGGCAAAACATTTGCAGGAGGGAAAGGAGCATATACATCTGGAAGAATAACATTAAATAAAAATAATAAGATATATATTTACGTAGGTGAATTAGGTGGTTCAGTTAAGGGAGCAAATCTATCAGCACCAGCATTTAATGGAGGTGGTGCATCAGCAGCTAATTCTACTAATGGAGTAGCAACTATAGCAGGTGGAGCTACAGATATAAGAATATCTCCATCATTAAATGATAGAATTATGGTAGCAGCTGGTGGAGGCGGTGCCTCTTACTATCCATCAAATAATTATGATAGTGAAGGTGGAGCCGGAGGTGGATTAACCGGATATAATGGTATTCACGTCGATTCAACAGCTACAGGTAAAGGTGGAACTCAATTAACATATGGACTAGGTGGTACTAGAAATAATAATTGTAATACTGCTGCTGGTTTCGGAATAGGTGGTTCAAGTAAAAAAGGATACCATAACTCCGGAGGCGGTGGTGGCTACTGGGGCGGAGGAGCCGGTGGTGGTGCTGGAGGTCCAGGTGGTGGAGGTTCATCATACATATCAGGCCACACAGGTTGTATTGCTATAGTATCTAATTCTTCAACTGCCGCAAGAGTTGGTACTGGTACTGCCGAATGTCTAGAAAATACAACCGATAATTTATGTAGTAAACATTACTCTGGTAGATACTTTACTAGTACAATAATGATAGATGGTAATGGATATAAATGGACAAATGTGGTTGGAAACGCAATAGAAGGAATGCCAACTCATGATGGTACTGGAACTATGACAGGAAATATAGGTAATGGATACGCTAAAATAACATATATAGGATAGTGGAAACACTATCTTTTTTTAGTCAAAAAAAAATAGACTAATTAATAGTCTATTCTCATTGCTTTACGAACATTTTCCATTGTAGTTTTAGCTCTTTCTCTAGCAGCTTCAGTTCCTTCATCTAGAATTCTTTGTACTTCTTCTGGATGCTCTTCATAGAACTTACGTCTTTCATGAATTGGTTTTAAGAATTCATTCATTGCATTAATTAATTCTTTCTTACATTGAACACATCCTCTTGCACCTTTCTTACACTCACTACAAATGTTCTTAACTGCTTCTTCATCCTTATTAACTAATTTATGGTAGTAATATACCATACATACATCTGGATTTGCTGGATCATCTTTTTTTATTTTATTTGGATCAGTTATGGCAGACATAACTTTTTTACTTATAGTGTCTTCATCATCTACTAAGAATATTGCATTACCTAAAGATTTACCCATCTTTTCATTTCCATCAAGTCCTTTAACACGACTGAAATTGCTTAGATATTGTTCAGGTTCTTTTAATGTTTCTCCATAGATAGAATTGAATTTTCTAACTATTTCACGACATTGTTCTAGAAGTGGTAATTGATCATCACCAACAGGAACTAAGTCTCCATCAAAACATGTAATATCAGCAGCTTGACTTACTGGATATCCTAAGAATCCATAAGTAATACTTTCTCCATCATTACCAAATAATTCTTTCTTTTGAGATATCTCTGTTTTAACTGTAGGATTTCTTTGTAATCTAGCAACTGTAACTAAATTAGAATAATATACAGTTAATTCAGCTATCTCAGGTATTTTAGATTGTACAAAGAAATGTACTTTATTTGGATCTAGTCCTATAGCTAGTAAATCTTTAGTAATTTCATATAGGTTTTTACGTACTTTGTCAGGATTATTAAAATTATCTGTAAGGGCTTGCACATCAGCAATTTCTAAGTAGAAATCAAATTCATCTTGTAACTTTACCCAACTTTGTCCTGCTCCAAAGTAATGACCAACATGTAAATTACCAGTAGGACGAAGTCCAGTTAATATTGTTTTCTTCATAATATTCCTCCTCGTGAATATTTTATCATTTACCTGTAAAATTGACAATAAATAAAAAATATGTTATAATGTGTAACAACTATGGGACATACCATAGTAATAAGAAATAAATTAATAATTGACATTTAAAATTATTTCTTGTAAAATTAATTTCGAAATCGATGAAGAAGACAAGTAAAAGTAAGCAACTTTTATAGAGAGTTAAGTGTTGGTGGAATCTTAACATAGCCTTATTTTGAATAACACTTCTGAGTACTTAAAGAATAAAGTAGAATAAGTCGGAGGCACGCCGTTAAAAGTGCTAAGGTTTGATAGAACCAAAAGTGATTATAGAGTTACTCTATAATAATTAGGGTGGTACCGCGGAGCACTAGTTTTCGTCCCTTACAAGGGATGAATACTAGTGTTTTTTGTTTATATAAAAAAGGAGGACTTAATATGATAGAAAAGGATAAATTAAAGAAGTATGCAAGACTATTAATGTTTGAGATGGATGAAGAAGAATATACAACTCTACAAGATGAATTTGATGTAATTCTAAAACAAATGGATTTAATCGGACAAATAGAAGGAATTGATAAAGTTAGTCCAATGACATTTCCATTCAAAAATACTGATGTTACATTAAGAGAAGATGAAGTAGGAGATTACTTAACTGTAGGAGAAGTATTAGAAAACTCAAAACATATAGTAGATGATCAAGTTAAAGTACCGAGAGTAGTGGAAGAAGGTGAATAAAATGTATAGAGGAAAATCAATAGAAGAATTAAGAAAATCTTTAGATAGTGGAGAAACAACAAAAGAAGAACTATTTGATAAAGCAAATAGATTAGCTCATTATTTTCAAGATGACTATAACTCTTTTGTAACTATTATTGATAAACCAAAGTTTAAAGAAAGAGAAAGTTTAATTAGTGGAATCCCTTATGCTTTAAAAGATAACTTTTCAACAAGTGGAATCTTAACTACAGGATCTTCTAATATCTTAAAAGACTACGTTCCTGTATATGATGCAACTGTTTATAAAAAGCTAAAAAATGCTGGAGCTACTCTAGTAGGAAAAACAGTTCTAGATGAATTAGCTATGGGTGGAACTGGTACAACAGGCCACACAGGTATAGTAAGAAACCCTTGGGATAAAGAAAGAATGATCGGAGGTTCATCTGCAGGTTCAGCTGCAGCAGTAGCCTTAGGAATAGTTCCATTCTCAATAGGTTCTGATACAGGAGACTCAGTAAGAAAACCAGCTGCTTTAGGTGGTATAGTTGGATTTAAACCAACATATGGAAGAATATCTCGTTATGGATTATTCGCCTTCGCTTCAAGCTTAGATCACGTTGCATTATTTTCTCGTAACGTAAAAGATGCAGCTATAGTTACAGATATCATAAAAGGATACGACAGATTAGATATGGTTACTTTAAAAGATGATGGTAAAAAATATACTGATACTATAGAAGATGATATTAAAGGTAAGAAACTTTTCTATATCAAAGAAATCTGTGATAAAGAATTATATAAAGATTCAGGTGACGAAGTATTATTCGAAGTACTTGATAAATTTAAAGAGTTAGTTGAAAAATGTAGACAACAAGGATTTATCGTAGAAGAAGTATCAATAGATAAAAAATTATTAGCAGCTATATATCCTACATATATGTGTATAAGTTGTGCAGAAGCCACTTCAAATAATGCAAACCTTACAGGTATCCAATTTGGTCCTCGTGGAGAAGGAGAAAGCGTAGAAGAAATAATGTTCTCTTCACGTACTAAAGGATTCTCAGAATTAATAAAAAGAAGATTTATCTTAGGAAGTTATATTTTACAAAAAGAAAATCAAGAAAAATTATTCTTAAACGCTGGTCGTGTTAGACACATGATAGTGGATAAAATTACTGAATTATTTAAAGAGTATGATGGAATGATTCTACCTGCTTCAGGTGGTATTGCATCTAAGTTTGATGCATCAAGTGAAAAAGTAGAAAAATTATCAGACAGATATTTAATTCTTGAAAACCACTTAGCAATAGGAAACTTTGGTGGATTTCCATCAATTACACTTCCTTATGGATTTGTTCAAGATATGCCAATAGGAGTAAACATAACAGGTAGAATTAAAGAAGATGACTTAGTACTAAATATGGCAAACTATGTAGAAAAAGTAACTGGTTATAAGGATCAGTATGCAAAGGTAGGTGATATAGATGTTTAAAGTAGTAATAGGACTTGAAGTTCACTGTGAACTTACAACAAATACAAAGAACTTCTCTGCAGCTCCAAATAAATTTACTGAGTATCCAAATGAATATGTATCAACAGTAGACTTAGGTCTTCCTGGGATACTTCCAGTAGCAAACAAAGAAGCATGTAGAAAAGCTCTAAAAACAGCTATGGCTCTTCACTGTGAAACACCAGATGAAGTAATATTCGATAGAAAAAACTACTTTTATGCAGACTTACCTAAAGGTTATCAAATAACTCAAAACTATAAGCCAATGGGAGTAAATGGTTATCTAGATATTATGGTAGATGGACATGTTAAAAGAGTGGATATTCATGACTTACATCTAGAAGAAGATACAGCATCATTAGAACATTTTCCTAAATATTCATTAATAGACTATAACAGAAGTGGTATACCACTAATGGAAATAGTAACAGAGCCATGTTTAAGCAGTGCAGATGAAGCAGTAACATTCTTCGAAGATTTAAGAGACGTATTCTTATTCTTAGGAGTAAGTGAAGCAAAATCAAACTACGGTCAAATGAGATGTGATGTAAACATTTCATTAATGGAAGAAGGAGCAACTGAATTAGGTACTAAAGTAGAAATGAAAAATATAAATGCTACTGCCTCAATCAGACAAGCAATTGAATACGAAATAAAACGTCAAAGTGAATTACTATTAAAAGGAGAAAAAGTAGTTCAAGAAACAAGAAGAATTGGAGAAGATGGTAAAACTTACTCAATGAGAGAAAAAGTTGATGCCTTAGATTATAAATATTTTATTGAACCAAACATCCCATCAACTCCTATATCTGATGAATTAAAATATGAAATAAAAAGTGAAATACCAGAATTAAAACTAGAAAGATATTTAAAATATGTAGATGAATTAAAAATAGATGAATACAATGCAGAAATATTATCTAAAGAAAGAAAAATATCTGATTACTTTGAAGAAGTCTTATCTTATGGTAGTGATACAGAATTAGCAGTAAACTTTGTAACATCTACTGTATTAGGTACTTTAAATAAATTAGAAATAACTCTAGATGAATTCTTTATAACACCAAAAATGTTAAGTGAAGTAATAAAATTAGTTCACTCTAGTGAAATAAGTTTAGATCATGCTAGAAAAATTATCTATGAAGCAATAGACAAAAAAGTAGAGCCTGGAGAGTTAATTAAAAAACAAAATCTACATCAAATAAATGATGAAGATGAATTGTTAAAATTAATTACTAAGATAATGGATGAAAATACAGAAATTGTAAGACAATATGTAGAAGACGGAAATATGTCTGCAATAAACTTCTTCATAGGTCAAACAATGAAACAATCAAATAGACAAGCAAACCCAAATAAATCAAAAGAAATAATTACACAAGAATTAGAAAGGAGAAAACAAAATGCAAAATAAATTTAGAGATCATCATGTAATAGAATTAAACGATACAATCGGTGAAGTTGTAAGAGTAGCTGGATTTGTAGAGAATATAAGAGATCACGGAGGAGTATTATTCTTAGATTTAAGAGATAATACTGGTGTAGTACAAGTAGTAAGTAACGATGATAGTATTTTTGATGGTATTACTCGTGAATCAAGTATTACTATTAAAGGTACTATAAGAAAAAGAGAAGAAGATGACTACAATGATAGAATTGCAACAGGTACTATAGAACTATTAGTTGATGAATTAGAAGTATTAGGCAAAGCAAGAAATATCTTACCATTTGAAGTAATGACATCTCGTGAATCAAATGAAGAAACTCGTCTTAAATATAGATATCTAGATTTAAGAAACCCAAAAGTTAAAGATAACATTATCTTTAGAACAAAAGTTATTAGTTACTTAAGAAAGATTATGTCTGAAGATGACTTCTTAGAAATACAAACACCAATACTTACAGCATCATCTCCAGAAGGAGCAAGAGACTTCATTGTACCATCTCGTAAATTTCATGGTAAGTTCTATGCACTACCTCAAGCACCACAACAATTTAAACAATTACTAATGTGTGGAGGATTTGATAAGTACTTCCAAATTGCACCATGCTTTAGAGATGAAGATGCAAGAAGTGATAGAGTATATGGAGAATTCTACCAATTAGACTTTGAAATGGCATTTGCTGAAGAGGAAGATGTTTTAAAGGTAGGAGAAGAAATATTTAGAAAAGTATTTAAGGAATTTGCTCCAACTAAAAAATTAAGTGAAGAACCATTCACAAGATTAACATTTAAGGAGTCAATGGATAAGTATGGAACAGATAAACCAGATTTACGTAACCCATTAACTATAATTGATTTAACAGATGTATTTGAAAGTACTACATTCCGTCCATTTAGAGGAGTACCAGTAAAAGGTATAGTAGTAAAAGGTATCGCTGATAAATCAAACTCATGGTTTAATGAATTAGTAGATTTTGCAAACTCAATTGGTATGCCAGGTATTGGATATTTCAAAGTAAATGAAGATATGAGTTTTGCAGGTCCTATCGATAAATTCTTATCAGAAGATGAAAGAGAAGACTTAATTAGTGTTGGTAAATTAGCTGCAGGAGATGTAATCTTCTTTATAGCAGATAGAACAAGAGCAGCAAAATTTGCAGGACAAATTAGAGATGAATTAGGTAGAAAATTAGAGTTAATTGATAAAGATGAATTTAAATTCTGTATCGTAAAAGACTTCCCAATGTTTGAGTGGAGTGAAGAAGAAGATAAATATATCTTTACACACAACCCATTCTCTATGCCACAAGGTGGTATGGATGCTTTAAATACAAAAGATCCAAAAGATGTATTAGCATATCAATTCGACTTTGTATGCAATGGTATAGAAATGTCTAGTGGAGCAGTAAGAAACCATGACTTAGATGTTATGCGTAAAGCATTCGAAATAGCTGGATATGGAGAAGATGAATTAAAAACTAGATTCAAAGCTTTATATGAAGCATTCTCTTATGGAGCACCACCACATGCTGGTATGGCTCCTGGAATCGATAGAATGTTAATGTTATTATTAGATGAAGATACAATAAGAGAAACTATCGCATTCCCAATGACTGCTGGAGGTTCAGACGTATTAATGGAAGCTCCTGCAGAAGTAACTGAATTACAATTAAGAGAAGCACACATAAAAATAAGATAAAAGGTTAGAAATAACCTTTTTCTTATCCAATTTTATGTTGTCATAAGAAAAATAATAATGTATAATAATAGACGTTGGAGGAAATAATATGGCAAAGAAAAAAGAAGAAACTGTTGTTGAAGAAACAAAAGAAACAAAAAATAAAAAAGCTAAAAGTAATAATACTCATGAAGTAGTTATAAAAATAGAAGGAGAAACATGGACTAAGGCTTTAGATAAAGCTTTTGCTAAAAAACAAAAGACTGCTAAAGTAGATGGATTCCGTGCTGGTAAAGTTCCTAGAGATATTTATGAAAAGAACTTTGGTAAAGAATCATTATTCTTAAATGCTGCTGATGCTTGCCTACAAGAAGCATTTATGAAAGCAATGGATGAATCTAAATTAGTTCCAGTAGTACAACCTTCAGTAGATTTAAAAAGTATAGCTGAAGATGGAGCAGAATTTATATTCAAAATTATTACTAAGCCAGAAGTAAAAGTAAAAAAATATAAAGGTTTAAATATTAAACCAGAAAAAGTAGAAGTTACTGATGAAGAAGTAAATCATGAATTAGGACACTTATTAGAAAGATATACTGAATTATCTACAAAAGAAGACGGAGCTGTTGAAAATGGTGATGTTGCAGTAATCAACTTTGAAGGATTCAAAGATGGTGTAGCTTTCGAAGGTGGAAAAGGTGAAAATTATTCATTAGAAATCGGATCAAATACATTTATTCCAGGATTTGAAGAACAAGTAATTGGAATGAAAGTTAATGAAGAAAAAGATCTTAACTTAACTTTCCCTAAAGAATACGGAGTAGCTGATTTAGCTGGTAAAGATGTTGTATTCAAGGTTAAAGTAAATGAAATTAAACAAAAAGTAACTCGTGAATTAGATGAAGAATTCTTTGAAGATTTAGGTATGGAAGGTGTAGACTCTGAAGCTAAATTAAAAGAAGAAATTAAAAAATCAATCGAAGCTCAAAAAGAAATGGATGTTGAAAACAAATACATCGATACAATCTTAGAAGAAGTATCTAAAAATGTAGAAGTAGATATTCCTCAAGAAATGGTTGATGAAGAAGTAGATAGATTATTAGGAAGATTCGCAGAGCAAATGAAGATGCAAGGAATCTCACTAGATTTATATTATCAATTCACTCAAAGTACTGAAACTGATTTAAGAAATCAACTAGAAAAAGAAGGATACTCAAACGTATTATATAGATTAATGTTAGAAGAAATTACTAACTTAGAAAATATTGAAATTTCTGATGAAGAAGCAGATAAAGAAGCTGAAGAATTAGCTAAAAAATATCAAATGGATAAAGAAGATTTCTTAAAAGAATTCGGTGGAGTAGATATGGTTAAATATGATCTACAAATGCGTAAGACTATCGAAAAGTTAAAAGAATTAAATAAGTAATTTAAATAATTAGAAAAGGAATTAGAAATAATTCCTTTTTTTGTGCAATAAATCATCTTTTTTCTTGAAAAATAAGATAATTATTATATAATAGTAAGCAGTAGTAAAATTTGGAGGTGACAAATACATGAATATAAAAAAGCTTCTAGTTTTAGTAGTAAACGATATGGTCATCTTTCCAAACAATGAAGTAAGAATAGAATATGATAATATTCATGATAATCAAATGATCAGTATAGTAGAGAGTATTGAGGATAACTTAATGTTAATAGTTAATCCAATTTACTCTGAATCAGGTGACGATCTTACTTCTTTACCAAATTACGGTGTATTAGGTAGATTAAAATTAAAAATGGTTGTACCTAATGGAAAAACAAGATTAGTTATTGAAGGCGTAGAACGTGTTGAAATAAAAAATTATACACAAGAAGATAAATTTTTTAGAGCAAATTACAACGAATTAGAAATTCCTAAATCAGATGAAGATAGTGATTATTTTAATATATTATTAGGTTCTCTAGAAAAGTATATTAATAAGGTTCCTTATATGGGTAATGCTATTCTTTCACAATTAAATAGAGTAGATAATCTAAGTGATCTATGTGACATGATAGCTTCTTCTATAAATTTAGATTATGAAAAGAAAAAAGAATACATAACTGTAATAGATCCTATAGAACGTAGTAAAAGATTAATTAAAGATATGAATGAATCTTTAAAATATATAGAACTCGAGCAAAGAATAGAGCAAGAAGTAGAAGAAGAATTAAATGAAACACAAAAAGAATACTTCTTACGTGAAAAGATAAAGCTAATGCAACAAGAATTGGGCGAAGCTAATAGTAAAGATGATGAAGTAGTAAAACTTAATAAAAAACTAAGTAAGTTAAAGTGTCCTACTAAAGTAAAAGAAAAGATTAAACGTGAAATATCTAGATATGAATCAATGAATTCTAATTCTCCAGAATTAGGTATGATTAGAGAATATATAGACTGGATGCTTAATCTTCCATGGAATAATTTTACTAAAGATACATCATCTCTTAAAGAAGTACGAAGTATTTTAGATTCATCTCACTATGCATTGGAAGATGTAAAAACTCGTATACTAGAATATCTTGCAGTAAAACAAAATACTAATAATTCTAAGAGTCCTATTATATGTTTAGTAGGACCTCCTGGAGTTGGTAAAACATCCCTTGCACTAAGTATTGCCAAATCACTTAATAGAACTAGTGCCAAAATAAGTGTTGGCGGAATTAATGATGAAGCAGAAATAGTTGGTCATAGAAGAACATATATAGGTGCAGCTCCAGGTAGAATAATTCAAGGAATCAGAAAAGCTGGAACATCAAATCCAGTATTCATTATTGATGAAATAGATAAAATGACTAAAGATATCAAAGGTGATCCAGCATCATCTCTTCTAGAAGTATTAGATCCAGAACAAAACAATAAATTCTCAGATCATTACATAGAAGAAGAATTTGATTTATCGAATGTTCTATTTATTGCTACAGCAAATTATATAGAACAAATCCCATATGAATTAAGAGATAGATTAGAAATAATAAATATATCTAGTTATACAGAATATGAGAAATTAGACATTGCAAAAAAACATTTAGTACCAAAAGAATTAGATTCTCATGGATTAACACCATTACAAGTACAAATAGATGACGATAGTCTATTATACTTAATAAGATGTTATACAAAAGAAGCAGGAGTTCGTGATTTAGAAAGAACAATAGCTACTTTATTTAGAAAGATAGTTAAAGAAATATTATTAGATGGCAAAGCTCCATTCTATCAAATAGATAAGAAGTTAATTGAAGAGTTCTTAGGAGTTCCAAAATATTCTTATAATGAAAATGATAAGAATAGAGAATCTGGTGTAGTTAATGGAATGGCTTACACAGTATTTGGTGGAGATATTCTTCAAATAGAAGCTAATTTATATAAAGGAAAAGGAGAATTAATTTTAACTGGTTCCTTAGGAGATGTAATGCGAGAATCTTGTAGAATTGCTTTAAGTTATATTAAAGCTAATACTAAAGAATATAAGATTGATAGTAAAGTATTAGAGGAAAATGATATACATATCCATGTTCCAGAAGGAGCAGTAAATAAAGATGGACCATCTGCTGGTATCACAATTACTACAGCTTTAATTAGTTTATTAAAAGATAAAAAAGTAGATAATACAATTGCTATGACAGGTGAAATAACACTTCGTGGTAGAGTATTACCTATAGGTGGATTAAAAGAAAAAGTAATTGGTGCTCATAGAGCAGGTATAAGGAAAATATTCTTACCAGTAGAAAATGAAAAAGATTTAGAAGATATTCCAGAAGAAATAAAAAAGGATATTAAATTTATCTTTGTTCGTAATTATAAAGAAATATATAAGAAGATATTTTAAAATAAAGAAGATGATACGAATAATACATCTTCTTTTTTCATACATTTCTATAGGAGGAACGTATGAGAAAAATAATTAATTTTGATAAACAATTAGAATTTCCATCAATGATTGGAGAAATAACATCAATTTCTTTAGATCAAAATCTAGCATTTAAAGATGAAAGTAATATTGAAGGAAGTTTATTAGTAAAAGGGACATATAAAAGAACAGAAGCATCTAGATTAGAAGAAGAGTTCTCTTTTGATATTCCAACAGAGATCATAATGGCAGAAAGATTAGATCTTACTACTACCAGTATTGAAATAGATGATTTTTATTATGAAATAGAAAAAGAAGATACAATTAATTGCCACATATCAATTCTTGTAGAAGGTATGGAAATAATAGATATAGATGACAATATTGAATTAGAAAATCATGAAACGGTAATAAGTAATATAGAGGAAAGAGAATGTGATGGCGATAACACCTATGAAGAAACATATGAAGAACCTAAACAAGAATTAATAGAAAGTGAGAAAGAAGAAATTATGTCAGAAATTAAAGAAGAAAAAGAAGATGCAGAGGATGTAGGGTCATTATTCACATCACTTAAAGATAGTGAAGAAACATATTCAACGTATTCAGTTTATATAGTAAGAAAAGAAGAAACATTAGAATCAATATTAAGTAAATTTAAAATTACTAAAGAAGATCTAGAATCTTATAATGATATAAAAGATATAGGGATTGGTAGTAAATTAATAATACCTATGAATGAATAAAATAAGTTATTTAAAAAGTGTAAAAGTAATTGATAATGGTAAAAGAAAAATAGTCTTAAAAAAAGAAAACCATACAATACACGAAGTATATAATTTACTAGAGAATAGAAAATTTGAATACTATTTAAATCCTATATATAGAGATAATGATTATGAAATATATCCTTATATAAAGGAAATAGATATATCTAAAAGTGATAAGTCAATTGATTTAATTCATATAATGTCCCTACTACACAATAAAACAACTTCATATGAAGAAATATCTTTAGATGAAATAAAGAAAATATATGAAGATATAATAAATGAAATCAATATGAAGTATGAGTATTATTTAAAATTACAAGATGAGTATGAACAACATATTAATATGACTCCAAAAGAATTACTTTTAATGAAAAATATATCTAAAATTTACTATATGTTAAAACTATCACGAGATAATATTGAATTATTTTATAAAAATATAGAAACTGAGAATCATATCAGAAAAGTTCAAATACATGGTAATTTATCATTAAGTCATATCTTAGAATCAGAAGATAAATATATAATAAGTTGGGGTAATTCAAGAAAAGATTTTCCAATAGTTGACTTAGTAAACTTCTATAAAAATAACTACAATGATATTGATATTAAATCTTTGTATGAGGAATACAATAGAAAATATCAATTGAATAATATAGAAAAACATTTATTCTTTTCTCTAATAAATATTCCCAAATATATAGTAGAAAAAAATGATTACTACCTAGATACCTTAGAAGTAAAAAAGATAGTTGACTATCTAAATAAAACTATAGAATTTACGTTAGAGCAAAATAAAGAAAATCAAGAAACCGACAAGTAAAAATTCAAATAATAAAATAATCGCATTTAATCTAGTTGTAATAAAAACAAGTAGTAGAAGTTGATAAAAGACTATTATTATAGTAATTAGAATACTTGAAAGATAAAAAATATTACTACGTCTCTTAATCTTACAGGTATTACACTTACAAAACATAGGATGTCTAATCTTCATATACATCACCTATATTATTTTATGACAATAGTTTAACTATGTGATTTTATTGGACTTTAATATTTATAAATAGTATAATTAAAGCAAGGAGTATCCTTAAAATACTATAAGAAAAGAGGTAATATAATGGAACTAAAAGGATCTAAAACAGAAGCTAACTTAATGGCTGCGTTTGCAGGAGAATCACAAGCAAGAAACAAATATACTTATTTTGCATCAAAAGCAAAAAAAGATGGATATGAACAAATAGCTGCTATTTTTGAAGAAACAGCAAACAATGAAAAAGAACATGCTAAAATGTGGTTTAAAGAATTAAATGGTGGAGAGGTTCCATCAACAGTAGAAAACCTTAAAGCAGCAGCAGATGGTGAAAATTATGAATGGACAGACATGTATGAAGAATTTGCTCGTGTAGCTGAAGAAGAAGGATTTAAAGCTATAGCTGCTAAATTCAGAATGGTTGGAGAAATTGAAAAACATCATGAAGAAAGATATAGAAAATTATTAAAAAACATTGAAGATGAAGTAGTCTTCTCTAAAGATGGAGATAGAATTTGGATTTGCCGTAATTGTGGACATGTAGTAGTAGGAAAGAACGCACCAAAAGTATGTCCAGTATGCGCACATCCACAAAGCTTCTTCGAAGTAAAAGCAGAAAATTATATGTAATATTAAGGAAGTCACAACTTCCTTTTTTTTATCTGAAATGATATAATCAATTTATAAATTGGGGTGAATAAAATGAAACACGAACTTTTAGTACCAGCCGGTGATGTAGAAAGCCTAAATCAAGCAATTGCCAACGGAGCAGATGCAGTTTATGTCGGATGTAAAAACTTTGGAGCCAGAAAATTTGCTAAGAATTTTGAAAATGATGAAATAGTTACTGCTATAAAACTATGTCATTTATATGGTGTAAAACTATATGTAACAATGAATACTTTAATAAAAGATGCAGAAGTACCAGAATTCTTAGGTCAAATAGAATTCTTATATAAAGCAGGAGTAGATGCAGTCCTAATTCAAGACTTTGGTATGTTATGCTTAGTAAGAGAAAAATACCCTAACTTAGAAGTACACGCATCAACTCAAGCCAACACATCATCTAAAGAGACAGCAGCACTATATCATTCTTTAGGAGTAAAAAGAGTAGTGTTCTCTAGAGAAATGTCTCTAGATGAAATAAAAAAAGTAGATGTCCCAATAGAAAAAGAAGTATTTATTCATGGAGCATTATGTATTAGTTATTCAGGATGTTGTCTTATGAGTAGTATGCTAGGTGGTAGAAGTGGAAATAGAGGAGAATGTGCTGGATGTTGTAGATTACCATATACTCTAGAAAAAGGACAAAGAGTAATGGCAAATGATAAGTATCTTTTAAGCACAAAAGAGTTAAATACTTCATATAGATTTGAAGAATTATTAAATAGCGATATAACTAGTTTTAAAATAGAAGGTAGAATGAAATCGCCTGAATATGTAGGATTTATCACAAGATTCTATAGAAATTTAATTGATAGCCATTGCAAAAACGTAGATATAGATGGACTAAATAAACAATTAAAAACTATCTTTAATAGAGGATTTACTGAAGGATATTTATTTAATACTGATCCAGTAGAATTAATGAATAATGATACTCCTAACCACATAGGATTAGAAATAGGTAAAGTAATAGAAGTAACACCAAAATATATAAAAATAGAATTACAAGAAGAATTAAATCAACAAGATGGTATAAGATTTTTAAACAATGGTAATGGATTCATCGTAAATTACTTATATGGACCAGATGGAAAATTAATAAATAGTGCACCAGCTGGAACAATATGTTTTGTAGATAATAAAGTTGAACTAACAACAACAGATGTTGTATGTAAAACACAAGATTTTAAATTAATGAGTAGTTTAAAACAGCTACCTATAAGAAGAATACCTATAACAATACAAGTAAAAGCAAAACTATCAGAACCATTAGAGATAATAATGTCTGATGGAACATATACTTTTATGGTACAAGGTAATCCAGTACAACCATCACAAAATGCGCCAATGTCTAAGCAACGCATCCGTGAACAAGTAGAAAGATTAGGGGAGACTCCATTTACTAGTACTACAACAATAGTAGAATCAGACCCTAATATATTTATTCCAGTAAAAGAAATAAATGAATTAAGAAGATCATTAACAGAACAATTAGTCCAATCTAGAATGCAAGTAAATAAAGAATATGTAATAAATGATGTAGTAATAGATGTACCAGATACTAAATTAGATCCAGCAATAACAGCATCAGCATATACAATGGAACAAGTAGATGCATGCAATAAGTATAAACTAAAAAGAATATATGTAATGGATCATGAAGTAAGTAAAGAATATGATAATGATAGAATGTACTATGTCCCAACAAGAAATTCAAGAACACCATTAGCAGGATACAAAAAAAGAGCATTAGTATCAGAATATTTCGATTTTTCTTTAAAAGAATATCTTGTAGGTAATTATGGTCTTAATGTAACAAATGTATATACTGCATATTATATATATAAACTAACAATGCAAACAGTAACATTATCAGTAGAATTAACTAATGAAGAATTAATTAATTTTATAAATAATTACATCAAAACATTTAACAAATATCCGAATGTAGAAATACTAGCATATGGTAGAGTAGAAAATATGGTAATAAAAGGAAATATACTTAAATTATCAACAAAAGTATACGATTACAAATTAAGAGACAACAAAGGAAGAGTATTCCCAGTATTCTTTGATGGAGTAAATACACACGTATTAAATTATGAACTAGTAAAATTAGATGACGTTAAATTATTAAAGAAATATGCCAGTTTAAGATTAGATTTCTATGACGAAGATCCTGATAAGATTAAATCGATAATTAATGAGTATTTAATGTACTAAAAATAAAAAAATATGATAAAATTAAATAGACAGGAGTGATTAGATGAACAAAAAAAAGATAAAAAATTATATACTTCTAGCAATTATATTTATATTAGGAATAGGATTAACTATGTACATGTGTAGTTGCTATAGAGTATATGATGAATATCAAAAACAAACTCCAGTAATAAGAGGTACTCTATCTGAAATAACAAATGAAGAAATTACTCATTATGTTTTAGAAAACCCAACAACAGTTATATATATGTGTACTTCAAGTAATGACATATGTAGACAATATGAAAAAGGATTAAAGAAATTAATTCACAATACAAATCTATCAGAATATATAGTGTATCTAAATTTAAGTGATATAAATCAGGATGAATTTGTAGAACAATTTAATTATTCATATCCATATAAAGTTAAATTAACTACATCATATCCTGCATTCGTAATATTTGAAGACGGACAAGTAAAAAACATTCTTCAAGGAAGCAAAGATAATCCGTTAACAATATCAAAAACAAAACAATTCATTGAATTGAATCATATAGGAGAGTAAATCTCTTCTTTTATTTAGGGAGGAAATAATGAATAATATCGTACTTTATCAACCAGAAATACCACAAAACACAGGAAATATTATGCGTACCTGCGTAGCAACAAATAGTAAACTACATCTAATAAAACCTCTAGGTTTTGAATTAGATAGTGCTCATATAAAAAGAAGTGGAGTTAATTACATCGATAAGTTAGATTATACAGTATATGAAAACTGGGAAGATTTTAAATCAAAAAATCCAGGAAAATACTTTTACTTTACTAGATATGGTAGAAAACCACACACTGAATTTAATTTTGTACCAGAAAATAATGAAGATATATATTTAATATTTGGTAAAGAATCAACAGGAATTCCAAAGGAAATATTAAAAGATGAATTAGATAAGTGTATGAGAATACCTATGACTTCAAACGTACGTGCTTTAAATGTATCTAATAGCGTCGCAATAGCAATATATGAAGCACTAAGACAACAAGATTATAATGATTTATTACGTGAAGAACCACATAAAGGAGCAGATTATTTAGAAAGAGATGATTAATAGTCATCTTTTTTTGTTTAAAAAGTGAAATAAAAATCATAATCCTTATGGAGGATTAGATTATGTCACAATATAAAGTAGAAATATCAGGAATAAACACTAATGATTTAAAGGCTTTAACTAATGAAAAAATGAATGAATTATTTAAATTACTTAAAAATGGAAAACAAGAAGTACGAGATTATATTGTAGAAGGAAATTTAAAATTAGTATTATCGATAATAAGAAAGATGAATGTAAGAAGCGATAATATGGATGATTTATTTCAAATAGGATGTATAGGTTTATTAAAAGCAATAGATAACTTTGATTTATCTTACAATGTTAAATTTTCAACTTATGCAGTCCCAATGATAATGGGAGAAATAAGAAGATATATAAGAGATAATAATCAAATAAGAATAAGCAGATCTGTAAAAGATATAGCTTTTAAAATAGTTAAGATGAAAGAAGAATTTTATTCTAAAAACGGATATGAAATGAGTACAAAAGAATTAGAAGAAAAACTAAATGTTAGTCAATATGAAATAGCAAATGCATTAGAATCACTTAAAGATCCTATAAGTATATTTGAACCTATATATAATGATGGTGGAGATACTATACTTCTATATGATCAAATAGAAGATAAAAAAAGTAGCAAAAATGAATTATCATCAAAATTAGCCTTAGAAAAAGCAATAAATGATTTAGATAAAAGAGAAAATTTTATATTAAATCAAAGATATATAGTGGGGAAGACTCAAATGGAAATTGCTAAAGAATTGGATATATCACAAGCTCAAGTATCAAGACTAGAAAAAGGAGCAATAAAACAACTACAAAAAGTACTAAAATAATAATAATAAAAATATAATTGAATAGAAAAGAGGTTTCTATGAAATTATCAGAATTACAAAGTAAAAAAATAATTAGTGTATCAGATGGTAAAAACATAGGGAGTATAATAGATGCAGTAATTAATTCTAACGGACAAATAGAAGTACTATTATTAGAGTCCAGTAGAGGGCTCTTCAATATAAGTAAAGATATGGATATGAAAATATATTGGAAAGAAATAGAAAAAATAGGCGAAGATGTAATATTAGTAAAAAAAGAGTACTAATAATGATATAATTAATATGAGGTGGAACAATGAAAACAATAGAACTACAAAACAATAAGTACGAATTAATAAGAAATGATAAGGATTGTTTTAATTACGAAGACATAAAAGAAAAAGTAACAGACTACTTTGAAGACTATGATTACATCTTAGGAGATTTCTCATATGATAAGGTTCGTTTAAAAGGATATTATGAGTCAACTAATAAGAAAGCAACAAAAATCAATGATATTAAATACATAGATGACTATATAGAAAATTACTGTAGCTTTGGTGCAAGGGTTTTTGTTTTGAAAAAAATAAAGTAAAACTCTTGTTTTTCATTGAAAATATGTTAGAATAGAATTATATGAATAATAAGGGAGGATTTCTCATATGGAAAATCAAGAATTTGAAAAGAAAATAATGACAATTGTTTCAGAAGACGGTTCAGTAGAAGAAGTTGAAGTAATTCTAGCATTCGAATTCAAAGATACAAAAAAAGAATATGTTGTATATACAAAAAATGAAAGAGATAGTAATGACAATATTACAGTATATGTATCAAATGTAGACCGCTCATCTGGAGAACCTAAATTAATGGGTGTTGAAGATGAAGAGGAATGGAACAAGGTTAAGGATGTATTAAGAGAATTATCAAAGACTGAATAGTTGCGAGGGAGGTTTATCAGTATGAATATTGAGTATAAGGATTTTGAAAGTCAATCAGTTCAAAAAGTAAAAGAAGCTAACAAAATAAAGTTTAAGCAATCTTCATTCAGTGTAATCTACAATACATTTAAAGACTTTGTAAAAAGAAAAATAGTTAATATTGTAGATAAAAAATTAGAAAAAGCTAAAAATGATCTTGAAAACTATGAGTTCAAAAGAGGAGACGACTTAGTTAATTCCTATGGAATAACTAACAAGGATCAAATCATATATAAGAAAACTAAAGCTA
Organism: Bacilli bacterium; assembly: GCA_030531695.1. GTDB lineage: Bacteria > Bacillota_I > Bacilli_A > RF39 > UBA660 > RUG14891. The sequence goes on from JAUNMV010000001.1 coordinate 51,841, forward strand.
TCGAGAAGATGAAAAAGATTTTAAATTTCTTAGAAAGAGATAATTATAATAACATATCTTCCGGAGCAGAAGAAGATAGACCATTAAGAATAAGAACTGATATGGAAAAAGGAGTAAAATATAACGTTACTAGTATTGAAAAGTCAGATGGTAATAACAACGAATTAAATGATACAAAGAAAGTTATTGAAGAAGAAACTGCAAAAGTAAACGAAAAAATAGATAATATCAAAGCAGCAGCTCCAGAAGAAGAAAAAGAACAAGAAAACTTCGAAAATATCACAGTAGAAGATACTAAAAAATCAGTAGATAAATCATTTGAAGAAGAAGCAAAAGATGCTACTCCTGTAACTACTGAAAATATTCAAGAATCAATTGAAGAAAAAATTGAAGCGGAAGCAAAAGATGTTACTCCTGTAACTGCTGAAAATATTCAAGAATCAATTGAAGAAAAAATAGAAGAAGAAGCAAAAGATGCTAATACTATAACTGCTGAAGATATAAAAGAATCAATCGAAGAAAAAATTGATGAAGAAGCAATAGCATATGAAGATGTTGAAAAAATTGCTAAAGAAGAATTTAATGTAGAACCTGAAAAAGCAGCAGAAGTTACTCCTATAACTAATATAGAAAGAAGAGAAATAGGTGGAATTAATGCATTACCTCAAGAAGATACTGAGGATATAAATAAAGGTATCTTTAATACTGAAGAGGAAAACAAAGAAGAAACAGTAACTACTGAAGAAGAAAATAGAGAAGTACCAGTTGTTGCTCCAGATAGAGAAGAAGAATTTATCAAAGCAAATGAAGAATTCAAAGAAGCAGAAGAAGTTTATGAGAAAATAATGAATGAAACTGTATCTGAAGAAGAAGCAACAAAAGAGGTAGAAGAATCTGATGAAAAAATTTCTGAAGAAACACCAGTAGAAAATGAAAAGAAAGAAATACCTGAAGAAGAGAATATAGGATTCGACTTTAGTGATGCATCAATTGAAGATATGAAGAAAGCTGCAGAAGTAACTACTTCTCAAAAAGATTTAACAGCTATGATGCTAAAAATCAAGATGTTAAAGAAAGAAGAAGAAAGAACTAAAGAACAAATCAAGAAAGCAAAAGAAGAAGCAGCACTAAAAGAAGTAAAATATCAAGAAACATATAAGATGTTTGATGATTATTGCAATGAACTAGAGGCAAAATGTAATAAAAATCTAGAAGAAAAAGAAGCAATTATTAATAAGTCAAAAGAAAAAGATGATGCTATTAATAAAATGCTTTCAGCAATGGGAACACCAGAAGAGAATAATTCAAAAAAGAAGAAGTAATTCTTCTTTTTTTTTGAATAAAGAATATATTATAATATGAAAAATATACAAGATAATAATTGGGTTGGTAATTGGCAAGCTAAAAATGACTATTTAGAAAAGGTATTATCAAATAATAAGAATGAAATAATTGAAGAGACAAAAGATTATTATATAGGATTGGCAGAAACAGCCATATTTATTGCAAAAAGAAGTAAAACATTAAATAATAAAGTAATATGTCACAAAAGAATAAATATGAATAATGATGATAATAGAATATTAGATTATAAAGAGCGAGAATATGGGGAATATATAAAATATTTGTTGTTTTATAAAGAAAAAAGAATTGACTATTTAAAAGAATATGTTGATAAAAATATAAAAAATAATTTATCTAAAGAATTGATAATGGCTAGAATATTATATCCATCTGAATACTTTGATTTAATAGACAACTTTTATAAAGGAATAGATATTAATAATGATATATATAAATTACTAAATAAAGAAAAATTAAGAAGTGAAATAGTTTCATACATAAATAAAAAAAGAGGTTAACCTCTTTAATCAATATTTCGAACTTCTTTAACTTCTGGAATTTCGCTTGTAATCATTTCCTCAATACCATCTTTTAAAGTCATATCAATCATAGCACAATCTTTACAAGCACCAAATAATCTAACATAAACTATATTATCCTCATATTTTACGAATTCTAAGTTTCCACCGTCATTTACTAAATATGGTCTAATTTTATCAATTAGAGCTATAATCTTTAATTCTACTTCATTATCCATAATAATCACCGAAGAAATTATATCATATGAAAAAAAATATTTCAAACTAACCTTGTTAAAGATGAATGAAATTGTTATAATATAAAAGCGAGGTGTGAATATGGCTGATTTTAAGATAAATGATGAAGTAACTGGAATAGTAACTGGAATTGAATCATATGGGATTTTTGTTAATGTAGATGATTATAGTGGTTTAATTCACATATCAGAAATATCTGAAAACTTTGTTAGAAATGTTGGAGACTTTGCAATAGTTGGTGACAAAATAAAAGTAAAGATCATAGAAATAGATGAAGCTGAAAAACACCTTAAGCTAAGCCTAAAGTCCTTAAACGAGGAAAAAAAGAAGTCAAAAAAAGAAAAAATCGTTGAAACAAGCAAAGGCTTTCAATCACTAGAAGATTCACTTGAAGAATGGGTAAACGATAAAATAAGTGAAATTTCTCAAAAATAGTAAAAAAAAGCAAAAAAAAGTTTAAAATTGTTGACAAATATACATATTATTGGTATATTTAAATACGTCAACCGATAAATTAGTTATAATTTATGGGCGATTAGCTCAGTTGGTTAGAGCACCTGCCTTACAAGCAGGGGGTCACAGGTTCGAGTCCTATATCGCCCACCATTAATGCCGAAATAGCTCAATTGGTAGAGCAACTGACTTGTAATCAGTAGGTTCCGGGTTCAAGTCCTGGTTTCGGCACCATTTTTTTGGAGAGGTAGCGAAGAGGCTAAACGCGACAGACTGTAAATCTGTTCTCTATGAGTTCGATGGTTCGAATCCATCTCTCTCCACCACTTTAGATTGCCTCGTAGCCAAGTGGTAAGGCATCAGACTTTGACTCTGACATGCGTTAGTTCGAATCTAACCGAGGCAGCCATTTTTTACAATATGATCTGTTAGCTCAGTTGGTAGAGCATTTGACTTTTAATCAAAGGGTCATGAGTTCGAATCTCATACAGGTCACCATATGTGCCTGAGTGGCGGAATTGGTAGACGCACAGGACTTAAAATCCTGCGAGAATCAACCCTCGTGCCGGTTCAAGTCCGGCCTTAGGCACCATATTAATGGAGGAATACCCAAGTCTGGTTGAAGGGACCGGTCTTGAAAACCGGAAGGTCGTGCAAGCGGCGCAGGGGTTCGAATCCCTTTTCCTCCGCCATATATATCGCGGGATGGAGCAGTTCGGTAGCTCGTCGGGCTCATAACCCGAAGGTCATAGGTTCAAATCCTATTCCCGCAACCAATTTAATATTTACAATGGTTCCATGGTGCAGCTGGTTAACACGTCTGCCTGTCACGCAGAAGATCGCGGGTTCGAGTCCCGTTGGAACCGCCATTTGGCTTCATAGCTCAGTCGGTAGAGCAAGGGACTGAAAATCCCTGTGTCGCTGGTTCGATTCCCGCTGGAGCCACCATATTTTTTTTATTCAATAGATTACGAGAAGGATTATGCGCCCGTAGCTCAGTTGGATAGAGCGTTTGGCTACGAACCAAAAGGTCAGGGGTTCGAATCCCTTCGAGCGCACCATTTTTTTTGAAATCAGTGTACCGGGAAGTGGCTCAACTTGGTAGAGCACTTGGTTTGGGACCAAGGGGTTGCAGGTTCAAATCCTGTCTTCTCGACCATTTATATATATTAAGCATTCTAGAAATAGAGTGCTTTTTTTTTGTATTCTGCTTACCCCTTGATCACAAACCAATTATTTACAATTACATAAAAAATGTGCGCATAATACTATATTTTTTATATAATAGTCTCATATCTTCGTAGTTTATAGAAAAATCAGTACCTCTATCATGTATTTGTCCAACTTTCATACCATTTCTAAATACACCTACTTTAAACGTAATAGTTATAATACCTTTCTCAATCAATTTAATAAATAATTTATAATCACGTAACTTAAAAAAACTGATCTTATTATAATGAAAATACTCAACTCCACTAATAACTTTAGAAGATGCCTCAACAACAGCTAAATATTGCAGTTTATTTTGTAAACGTTCCTTACTCATATCAAAAGACCATGAGATGGCTAAATCTATATTTTTTTCATATTTAATCCCCAACAACACTATTTTCTCATTTTCATAGTCAACTTTAATTTTCATTTTCTTATAGAACCCAATTTGCGTATAATCCTTAGTATTTACAGATACATTCAAAATTTTTACCTTCGGAAATTCTTTATCAGGATAACCCATATCATCTACTAATCTTTTAATTGGCAATAAGAAGTCTCCATCAGGAGTAGCATTAAATAGATGGATTTTTCTCTTACTAAACCTATGCATAGCTTTTATTTCTATATCTCCATAATCTGCAATGGGTAAATTATCCTCTTGTTTATTAATTAAAGTTTCAAAAGTATATCCTATTCCTGTAACACCATCTCGCATACTTTTGACATATCCCAGCTTCTTTATTTTCACAAATACTCTATATAAATCTATGATATTTTTACTCATATAATCACCTCAATATTTATTATTAATAATATTAAGGTTTACACTAAAATTATTTTTTACTTTTTTTATTTTTATTAAATGATATAATATAGTGATGAACGATGGTGATATAATGCTACTAGAAAAAGTAAACAATACAGAAGACTTAAAAAAATTAAAAATAAAAGAAAAAAAGCAATTAGCACAAGAAATAAGAGAATATATTATTGATGTAGTTTCTAAAAATGGAGGTCATTTAGCATCTAATTTAGGAGTTGTTGAATTAACTTTAGCTTTAGAAAGCGTATTCGACGTAGAAAAAGATAAAATAGTTTGGGATGTAGGACATCAGTGTTATACTCATAAGATACTAAATGGTAGAAAAGAAAAGCTGAAAACACTGAGACAATTAAATGGTATATCAGGATTTCCTAAAACAAATGAATCAAATACAGATTGTTTTAATACTGGACATAGCTCAACATCAATATCTGCAGCTATGGGACTAGCCAAAGCCAGAGATTTAAATAACGATAATTATTCAGTAGTCGCTGTAATTGGTGACGGTGCATTAACAGGCGGAATGGCACTAGAAGCCTTAAACCATGTTGGCTATACAAAAACAAAGTTAATAATAATTCTTAATGATAATGAAATGAGTATTTCTCAAAATTCAAGTGGTATGAATAAGTTATTAACTAAGTTGAGAAGTAAGAAGAAATATAGAAAATCAAATGAATATGGCAAACGAGTAATTAATAGTATTCCATTAATTGGAAAAGAAACAGTTAAAATAGTAGGAAAAGGAAAAAAAGCCATAAAACAATTAATACTACCTGGAATGTATTTTGAGGAAATAGGTATAAACTATTTAGGTCCAGTAGATGGTCATAATATATCTGATTTAGAGAGTATTTTAAAAAGAGCAAAAAATTTTGAAGAACCTGTTTTGATACATGTAAAAACAATCAAAGGTAAAGGCTATGCTCCAGCAGAGAATAATCCAACTAAATTTCATGGAATAGGAAAATTTGATAAAGCAACTGGAGAAACATTATCTAAGTCATCTACAAACTACTCAAAAGTATTTGGTAATAAATTAGTAGAAATGGCTAAAGATAACGTAAGAATAGTTGGCATAACAGCTGCTATGAAAGATGGCGTAGGCTTAACTGAATTTGCAAAGCAATATCCAGATAGATTTTTTGATGTAGGCATAGCAGAACAACATGCGATTACTTTCGCAGCTGGATTAGCACAAAATGGAATGATACCATTTGTAAGTATTTATTCGTCTTTTTATCAAAGAGCTTATGATCAAGTTATACATGATGTTTGTACACAAAATCTTCCAGTCATAATGTGTGTAGATAGGGCTGGAATAGTGGGAAATGACGGTGAAACACACCAAGGGGTATATGATATAGCATTCTTTAAAAACGTCCCAAATTTAACGATTATGGCCCCAAAAAACTATAAAGAATTAGAGCAAATGATGGAATATGCAGTTAAGTTAGAATCTCCTGTTGTAATTAGATATCCAAGAGGAGAAGAAAGTAAAACAATAATAAGACAAAATAAAAAAATATCATTAGGAAAAGTAGAAATTATTAGAGAAGGAACTGATATTTCTATAATAGCAATAGGTAACAAAGTTGCAAATGCCATCGAAATTTCTGATAGATTAAAGAAAAAAAATATCTCATGTGAAATAATAAATGTAAGATTTATCAAACCATTAGATACAAAAGAAATAATAAAATCAATTAATAAAACTAAAAACGTTATTACGATAGAGGATGGAACCATAATAGGTGGATTAGGTTCAACAATAAAAGAAACAATAGTAGATAATGAACTAAATGATATAAAAATAAAATGTTTTGCTTATCCAGATAAGTTTATTACACACGGTACAAATAAAGAATTAGAATCAAAGTATAAAGTAGATAATGAAACAATAATAAAAACAATAGTAAAAATGAAAAAGAGCTAAATTAATAGCTCTTTTTTTAATAAGATATAGCCCAAATTACCATATCTTTAGCATCTTTTCCACAACAAACACATTTGTCTGAGATATGTTCTTGATTAAAAGGAATACATCTAGAACCATATCCATTAGTTCTATTTTTAATTTCTTCCTCACATTTTTCATCTCCACACCACATTGCTTTAATGAATCCTTTGTGATTTTTATCTATATCAATCATTTCCTCAATAGTAGTAGCAGGACGAATATTATTATCTAGTAAATTTTTAGCTTTTTCAAACATCTCGCTTTGCATTTTTTCTAATATCTCATTTATTGATTCAGTAAGATTATCAATACTGATAGTTATTTTTTCACCATTATCACGTCTAGTAATAACAACTTGATTGTTTTCTATATCTCTAGGACCTATTTCTAAACGAAGTGGTATACCTAAAACCTCTTGTTGAGCAAATTTAAATCCTGGAGTTTTATCTGAATCATCTATTTTAACTCTAAAATTATTATCCTTAAGCTCTTTTAAAATAGAATTAGCTTTATCAAGAACTCCATCTTTATGTTGAGCAATAGGTATAATCATTATTTGAGTTGGTGCAATCTTAGGAGGTAATACTAATCCATTATCATCACCATGTACCATTATCAAAGCTCCAATAATTCTAGTAGATAATCCCCAAGAGGTTTCATAGGCACTATGAAGTTTATTCTCTTTATCCAAGTACTTAATATCGAAAGAGTCTGGGAAACCACTTCCAAAGAAATGACTTGTACCAGATTGTAATGCTTTACCATCTTTCATCATTGATTCAATAGTATAAGTAGCTTCAGCTCCTGCAAATTTTTCACTTTCAGTCTTTTGCCCTTTAATTAGAGGAATAGCTAAATCATTAGTAACAAAATCATAATAAATATCTAACATTAATTTAGTTCTTTCTTCTGCTTCCTCAGGAGTAGCATGTAAAGTATGTCCTTCTTGCCATAAAAACTCTCTACTACGTAAGAATGGTCTAGTAGTTTTTTCCCATCTTAAAACTGAATTCCATTGATTCCATATTAAAGGTAAATCTCTGTAAGATTTAACCATATGTTGCCAAATATCACAAAAAAGTGTTTCTGAAGTTGGTCTAATACATAATTTTTCTTCAAGTTCAGCACCACCACCATGAGTAACAGTAGCAACTTCAGGAGCAAATCCTTCTATATGATCCTTTTCTTTTTGAAGAAGTGATTCAGGAATTAATACGGGTAAATATACATTTTCAACTCCAGTTTCTTTAAATTTTTTATCTAGTGAGTTCTTAATATTTTCCCATATTGCATAGCCATTCGGTAGATAATTTAAACATCCTTTTACACTAGAATATTCACAAAGTTTAGCTTCTCGTACAACATCTGTATACCAAGAGGCAAAATCATCACTTTGTGAAGTAATTGATTTAACTGTTTTATTATTTTCCATATCAATATCTCCTTTCACAGTTGACATTATTATAACATGATAAGTATAAAATAGACATATAATCTTATAGGTGAGTCTATGAAAAAATTATTTATAATTCTATTTGCATTTATGATTTTAATTCCAATAAAAGTACAAGCTGCCTCAGAAATAATAGTAATGGATATTGATAGCGGTAGAGTGATATTTGAAAGTAATTCCAATGAAAAAAGATTAATTGCATCAATAACTAAAATAATGACAGCAATAGTAACAATAGAAAACATAGATATAAACAAAACAATAATAGTAGGCGATGAAGTATTAAAGTCATATGGAACAAACACCTATATCTCAGTAGGAGAAAAGTTAAGAATAAAAGATTTACTATATGGATTACTATTAAGAAGTGGTAATGATGCTGCGTTAACTCTCTCATATAGTATTGATAATAATCCATCTACATTTATTGAAAAGATGAATTCAAAAGCAAAAGAAATAGGAATGAATAATACATATTTTGAAAATCCCCACGGATTAGATGAAGAAACTAAAAATTATTCAACAGCACATGATATGGCATTACTTTCTAAATATGCCATGAATAATAAAATATATAGAAGTATAGTAGAAACAAAGAAATATAGTATAAAAACTAATTATAAGTCATATGTATGGTTTAATAGAAATAAATTACTAACAACATATAAGTATTGCACTGGTGGAAAAAATGGATATACTCCCAAAGCTGGAAAGACACTTGTTTCAACAGCAAGTAAAGACCAATTAAATCTAACAATAGTTACTTTAAATGATCCGGATATATATGAAACACATGAATCACTATACAATTATTACTTTTCCAAATATAAAAACTATACAATATTAGATAAAGATGATTTGAAATTAGACAAAAGTATAATTGATAATGATGTATATATAGATGAATCATTTATATATCCACTAAAAGAAGATGAAATTAGCAAGATAAAAACAAATATTAAAATAATAGATAAGAATAGTAACAGGATAGGAATTATATACGTTTATCTCGATGGTGATTTAATTGGAAAAAGAAATCTATATGTAAAAAAGCATTCAACAAAAAAGAAAGAACAATCGTTCTTTCAAATTATTAAGAATTTGACAACCTATAAAAATTAATGCTAGGTCTACAAAATAATCTAATACCATTATCTTGAGTGCCAATACCACTAGATATATATAGTTTAGAATTATTTATTTTATAATATGCTTGATCATATTTCTTAGCGCCATTTCTTTTAGTCACAGAACCAATAAAAGGAATTCTGACATTACCATTATGAGAATGTCCCGCTAATAGTAAATCCATTTGATGTATATTTAATATATCATCAGTAGAATCTGGTTCATGTAATAATCCAATAGAGTAAATATTAGTATTTGCAAAATCTAAATTATAATAATCTAAAGCTTTATTTATATCTATAGTATTATTTAAACTTGAAGAAAAACCTGTTATTAATAATGCATCATTTGTCTTATTATAGACTAAGTCATATTCATTATTTAAAACTACAAAATTGCATTGATTCATGATAGTAGAGTAATTATCTTTATCTTCATCACCAATAATTGCATATTTACCCAAAGGAGAATCAATCTTTTGTAATTCGGTAATTAAAGATTCTTGCTCTTTATTATCAAGCTCAATACTTTTATCAATTAAGTCACCAGTAAAAACTACAATATCCGGTTTTCTCTTATTGATGAGTGTAACAACTTCTTTAACTTTATCTTTATCAATATTACTACCATAATGTAAATCAGAAAAATGTATTATTTTTAATCCATTAAAACTAATAGGAATCTTTGTATTTGTAATTCGCTCCTCATTAACAACTATTTTTACAGTTGAAACATTTTCTGCATAAAAGAAGAATGCATATAAAAAGATAATTAATATTACAGTATATTTAACAATCTTTTTAATCACCTTTTTACGTGCCTTACGATTTTCTTCTTTTAATATTTCTTCTTGCTTATCTTCATTTAGTTCTTCTCTAGTCATCTAGTATCACCAATTATATTTTATCAAAAACTTGATTAACTTACTAGATAACATTATTTATATTTACGAAATTTATAAAATTTGATAAGATAACATCGGGTGGTTAAAATGAAATATGATGTTGTAATTATAGGAGCAGGTCCAGCAGGACTATTCACTGCTTATGAATTAATAACAAAGAATAAGAAATTAAAAATAGCATTAATGGACAAAGGAAAAAAAGTATCAGGAAGATTTTGCCCAATGAACAAAAACAAGACAGCATGTGCAAACTGTAATCCATGTAGAATTCTGTCTGGATATGGTGGAGCTGGTACATTTTCTGATGGTAAATTAAACTTTATTCCTAAATTAGGAAAAAGTGATCTATTTAAGTATATGTCTGAATCTGAAGCATATAAACTTATAGATGAAACTGAAGAAATATTTACTAAGTTCAAGATGGATGCTGAAGTTTACCCATCTAATATGAAAGAAGCAGAAGAAATAAAGAGTAAAGTTGCTATTGAAGGTGCAAGATTATTACTAATTAAGCAAAAGCACTTAGGTAGTGATCATTTACCAGAATACATAGAAGGTTTATCTAAATTCTTAGAAGATAATGGTGTTGATTTATATGAAAATACTGATGTATCAGATATAGTATCAACATCTAATAAATATAAGTATGATGTTATTTATAATAAAAAAGAAAAATTATCTGCAAAAAAAGTAGTAGTAGCACCAGGAAGAACTGGAGCTAAATGGATACAAGAATTAGCTGATAAATACAAGATACCATACTTATCACAATCTATAGAAATAGGTGTAAGAGTAGAAGTAAGAAAAGAAATACTAGAAACAATTACAAATATAATATATGATCCTACTATTTTTATAAAAACAGATACTTATGGAGATGAAATAAGAACATTCTGTACAAACCCAGGAGGATTTGTAGCTAAAGAAAATTACTATGGATATATATGCGTAAATGGACATGCACTAAAAGATATTAAATCAAATAACTCTAATTTTGCATTTATAAGTAGAGTAAATCTAACAGAACCTGTAACTAACACAAGAGAATATGGAGAAAGTATCGCAAAGATTGCTAATGTATTAGGTGATTCAAAGCCAATTATTCAATCACTAAAAGATTTAAGAAAAGGAAGAAGATCTAACTGGGATAGAATTAATAAAGGATTTATTGAGCCAACATTAAAAGATTGTGTTGCAGGAGATTTGGCCTTAGTATTACCACATAGAATTATTACAAATATCCTAGAGGGACTAGAAAAGCTAGATAAGATAATCCCAGGAGTTAATAATGATGAAACTTTATTATATGGTCCAGAAATAAAATTTTTCTCAAATGAAATAACAACAAACAATAAGTTTAAACTAGAAAATGAAGATATCTATTTCATAGGAGATGGAGCAGGTAAAGCAGGTAATATAGTAGTAGCTGCTGCAACAGGTCTAGTAGCTGCTAGAGATATTTTAGGGGAAAAGTAATATGAAGAAAAATATAATTTTTATAGGAATTGCAGTATTAATAATCATAGTATTATTTGTTTTATCAGAAAATGTAAAGCCAAAAACTGTAAGAATGGAAGAAAATTTATTGGATATAGATTATGAAATAAAAGGTAATGAAACATCATTAAAATATGATACTAATAATCCAGTTGTTGCTATGTATATAGAGAATTATGGTTCTATAGTAATGGAACTATATCCAGACTATGCACCAAATACAGTAAATAACTTTATATCGCTAGTAAAAAATGGCTTCTATGATAATAATTATTTTCATAGATTAGATAAAAATTCTGTTCATGTACTTCAAGGTGGAGATCCTAATGGACAAGGTTCAGGCGGACCAGGGTATAGTATAAAAGGTGAATTTACAGAAAATGGTTTTGAAAATAATTTGTCACATACAAAAGGAATAGTATCAATGGCCAGAAGTTTAGATTATGATTCTGCAGGAAGTCAATTCTTTATATGTATAGATGATACAAAACAATTAGATGGAAATTATGCAGCATTTGGTAGAGTAATTGCTGGATGGGATAACATAGAAAGAATAATTGAAAATGAAAGAGTAAAAGATGAAGATACAGGCAAATTATTTAAAAATCTAGTTATAAAGAAAGCAGTAGTAGATTTAAAAGGAAATGATTATCCAGAACCAGAAAAAGTTGGCGACTAAACCAACTTTTTTTATTTTTCTATATATTCTAGCTTTTCATCTGGTTTTAAAGATACTCTTAATACTTTTTGATGTTTTTCTTCTAATTGTCTATATTTAACTCCACAATTATTGAATAATATTTTAGCTGCAGTATTTTCCTCTGTACCATTATATTTATCTGATAGGTAAACAACTTCCTTTATACCTGATTGAATAATTGCCTTAGCACACTCATTACAAGGGAATAAATCAACATATATTTTAGCTCCTACCAAGTCTTTTCTACTTCCAGGAAAGTTTAATATTGAATTTAATTCTGCATGACATACATAAGGATATTTAGTATCATTTAGTTTTTCTCCCTCTCTATTCCAAGGGAAGTTATTATCATCAAAGTGGTTTGGTGCTCCGTTATAACCTATAGAAAGAATTCTATTGTCTTGACCTACAATACAAGCACCTACTTGAGTAGATGGGTCCTTACTTCTTCCAGCAGCTAACTTCGCAATACCTATGAAAAATTCATCCCAACTTAAAGCATCTTTTCTTTTATTACCAAGAATATTTTTATCTAATTCCATATAATCCTCCTAATAAAATTCTATCATAATAATTACTAAAATAAATAAGATATTGAAAAATAAAAGAAATTGTAGTATAATTAGCTCATATCGCGAGGAATCTGAGGAGTATGTAAGATGCCTTTATAGAGAGTTTCTGGCTAGGTGGAAAGAAACAAGGATAATTACAGAAGGTAGCAGAGGAGCAGAATTATTGAAACTAAGTAAGTAATTCCGGTTAATACCGTTATAAGTATAGAGATATCTAATTAGATATGAAATAAGGTGGTACCATGAGTTTATCTCATCCTTTGGTTACCATCTTTTTTTGTTTTAGGAGTGATAATATGAAATTTAGATTTAAGGGTGATTATGTACGAGTCTAACGTTATTAATAAAAAAATAAATAATAGAAAGAAGGAGAAATAATGTTAGATAAAAAATACAATACACAAGAAAAAGAAGAAAAATGGTTAAATTATTGGAAAGATAATAATATTTATAAGTTTGAAAGAGATGGTAGAGAAGTATTCTCAATAGATACCCCACCTCCAACAGTTAATGGAAAGATCCATATAGGTCATATTTTCTCATATACTCAAACAGAAATGATTGCTAGATATAAGAGAATAAGAGGATATAACGTATTCTATCCATTTGGATTTGATGATAATGGACTACCAAGTGAGAGATTAATAGAAAAAGAACAAGGACGTAGAGCTCATGAGATTGGTAGAGAAGCTTTCTCAAAATTATGTTATGAAACAACAGATAAATATGAAGATGAATTTAAAAGATTATTCTCTAAAATGGGAGTAAGTACAGATTGGGATATACACTATAAGACAGTAAGTCCACAAACAATAAAAATATCACAAAAATCATTCCTAGATTTAGTAGAGAAAGGACATTGTTATCATAAAGAAAGTCCTGCTCTATGGTGTAATGAGTGCCTAACTTCAATTGCTCAAGCAGAATTAGAAACTAAAACAATAAAAACAACATTTAATTATATTAACTTTACAGTTAAAGAAACAAATGAACAATTTACGATTGCAACAACAAGACCTGAACTTTTACCTGCAATTGTATCAGTATTTGTAAACCCAAAAGATGAGAAAAATAAACATTTGATAGGACAAACTGCTCATATACCAGTATTAGACATAGAAGTACCAATAATGGCTGATGAAAAGGTAGCTTTAGATAAAGGTACAGGATTAGTTATGTGCTGTACATTTGGTGATCAAACAGATATTGAATGGTGGAAAAAATATAATTTACCACTTAAATATATTTTCACAGAAGATGGAAAGATTATAGATTCAGTTCCAAACTATGGTGGAATAAAAATAAAAGAAGCTAGAAAGCAAATAATTGATGATTTACAAGCAGCTGGTTATATTGAAAAGATAGAAGAACTTGAACATGAAGTTCAAACACATGAAAGATGCGGAAAAGAAGTAGAGTATTCTGTAATGAATCAATGGTTTATAGATACTATGAACCACAAAGATGATTTCTTACGTATAGGAGAAGAAATTGATTGGCATCCAGCATACATGCATAATAGATATAAAGAATGGGTAGAAAATATCTTATGGGATTGGTGTATTTCAAGACAAAGATACTTCGGAGTACCATTTCCAGTATGGTATTGTAAAGAATGTGGAGAAACAATTCTTGCTAAAATTGAAGATTTACCAGTTAATCCACTTACTGATAAAGCACCAGTAGATAAATGTCCACATTGTGGATGTAGTGAATTTGTACCAGATAAAGATGTTATGGATACATGGGCAACATCTTCAGTAACTCCATTAATTAATATGCGTTATGGTGAAGAAAAGAATTATGAAGATATTTTAAAACCAATGTCTATTAGAACAAATGCATCTGAAATAATACGTACATGGGATTTCTATACAATAGTTAAATCATTCTATCATTTTAATATGCGCCCATGGAATAATGTAATGATATCTGGATTCGTTATGGCTAGTAAAGGAGAAAAAATATCTAAATCTAAAGGTAATAGTAAAGTAGAACCATTTGATTTAATAAAAGAATACGGTGCTGATGTAATTAGATATTGGGCAGGTACTGGTAGATTAGGTACAGATATTGTATATAGTGATGAAACACTTTTAAGAGGAAAAAAATTAATAAATAAGATTTGGAATGTTTCTAAATTTATAGAAATGCATCTTCAAGATTATGAAGATAAAGACTTTAATGATTTTGAAATAATTGATAAATGGATATTATCTAAATTCAAAGAAATGGAAACTCAATATCTAAAATACTTAGATGAGTATGAAGTTGGTTTAGCTCTAAACACATTGGAAAAATTCTTCTGGAATTTCTGTGATAATTATATAGAAATAGTAAAACATAGATTATATAGACCAGAAGAGTTTGGTGATATTGCTAGATATTCAGGGCAAAAAACAATTTATATAATCTTATATAAATTACTTCAAGATTTTAGTATCTACTTCCCCTTCATTACTGAAGAAATATATCAAGAACTATATCATGACTGTCCATCAATTCATAAAACAACAATTAAAGAATTAGATTATGATTTTGATACAGAAGCTTCTCAAGTAGATAAATTAATAGAAATAATAAGCATAGTTAGAGGAGAAAAAACTAATAATAATGTTTCATTAAAAACACCTGTTACAAATATCACAATAAGTATTGATAAAGAATTAAATGAAGCATTAGAAAAAGCAATTAAAGATTTTAAAGCAACTCTTACAATAGAAAACTTAACTATTAATACTATTGATAAGAATTATAAAATTGATAATATCGAATTATCTAAAGACTCTGAATAAGAGTCTTTTTTTCGACATAAAAAGCTAAGTATACCTAATATATTATTATTGGTGATAATATGAAAAATAAACTCATAATAGCTCTTATATTAATAATAAGTGGAATAATAGTAGGTAATAATTTGTATAGTAAAGTAGATTTTCAATTACTAAAAACATTTAAAGAAAATAATGATTTTTATCTATTACAATTGGGTACATATGATAGTAAAGAAGATATGCAAAGAGATACTAGAGACATTAACCCAAAAGTATATGAAATAAAGAATAATAAGTATTACGTATATGTAGGAATATCCTCAAATATTAATAATATAAATAAGATAAAAGATATATATAGTGAAAAGGAGCTAACTACTAAAGTGATAAATATTAAAGATGAAGAATTTATTACTAATTTAAGACAATTCGATATATTAATAGATAATACTAATAATAAGGATGAAGTATTAACTATAGAAGAAGTAGTTCTATCTAGTTTTAATAAAAAAATATTAGAATAATCATACTTATAAATAATTATATTATTGAGGTGTAATATGAATAAGTATATGATTAAAGATATCCCAGTAGAAGAAAGGCCAAGGGAGAGGTTGAAATTTAATGGGAAGAGTAGTTTATCAAATAGTGAACTTTTGGCTATTATATTGAAAACAGGTACTAAAGATAAATCCGTTAATGAATTAGCGCTAGATATATTAAATAGATATAGTTTAAGTGACCTAGAGGATATAAGTCTAAATAGTCTAAAGGAAATAAAAGGTATTGGGGAAGTAAAAGCAATAGAGCTACTGGCAACTATAGAGTTAGGAAAAAGAGTATTCTTAAATAAGGATGTTAAATATAAGAGATTAGATACTCCAGAAAAAATATTTAATCACACCAAGTATTTATTTCATAATAAAAAACAAGAATGCTTTTATTGTTTATATTTTAATAATAAACAAGAGTTAATAGGAGAAAAATTATTATTTAAAGGTACTATTAATAGAAGTGTAACTCATCCAAGAGAGATATTTAAGGAAGCATATAGATTAAGTTCTTCTTCTATAGTATGTATGCATAATCATCCGTCTAATGATATAACTCCAAGTAAAGAAGATATAGATTTTACAAATAAAATAGTATCATTAGGTACTATTCAGGGTATACCAATAATAGATCACATAATAGTAGGTAATAATAGTTTTTATAGTTTTTATGACCATGGAAAAATATTCTCTTTAAATAAGTAATAAAAAATACTATAATAAATAATGACTGGGGAGGATAAGATGTATAGAAATAGAAGAAATAAAATGACAAAATCTAAAATAGCTTTAATTGGATTAGTAGTTGTAATCTTACTAAGTGTATCTTTCTATTTTACAAGAAAAATTACATTTGTAGAAAATGGATTACATACAGTATCAAGTTTCTTTAATGAAATACTATTTTCTCCTATAAAGTTATATAATGTGGAAAAAGATGTAGATCAAAGTAAGAGTTATCTAATTCAAAAGAATGTTAATGAATCATTAGAAAAGGAAATAGAAGAGTTAAAAAAAGAGTTAGAATTAAAAAGAACGCTTACTGAATATAAGACAGTAAATGCAACAATTCTATCTAGAAATAAAGCTTATTGGTTTAATACATTATCTATTGATAGAGGTACAAAAGATGGATTAAAAGAGGGAATGGCTGTTATTACTAAAGATGGATTAGTAGGTAAGATATCTAAAGTATATAGTAATTCTGCTGAAGTTAAATTAATCACATCAGATGATAGTAATTACAAGGTAAGCGTATCTATAAAAATAAATGATGGAGAGAGTATTGCTATTTTAAATGGATATGATATAGAAAATAATTTAGTAAAAGTGGTTGGTGTAAATAAAAATTCTAATGTTCAAGTAGGTGACAATGTTTTAACTAGTGGATTAGGAGGAGTATTTCCAGGAGGAATATATATAGGTAAAGTAGAAAAAATAGAAAGTGATAAGTACAATCTAAGTAATAATGTTTATATTAAAACAAATCAAGATTTTAATAATATTCATTATGTTACAGTACTTATAGAAAAATAATGTTAGGTATTATCATATTAGCTATATCTATTTATTTAGATGGATTTTTAACTTTATTTTTACCTTATCTTCCAGGAGGATTATCTATATTTACTCCAATGCTTACAATAGTAAGTATATTTATAATTTATCCATTATATAGAAAACAAGAAAAAAAGTATTTTACTATTTTATTCATAGTTGGAATAATATATGATCTTTTATATACTAACTTATTATTCTATGATTCAATTATATTTATGTTTTTAGGTCTAATAATAAGAAAAATATATAAAGATTTCACAGTAGAGCACATAAAACTAAGTATTCATATAATTATATTAATTGGAGTATATGAATTATTATTTAGTTTCTTTATAATAGTATTTAATTTAGTACCACTAACTATAACTAAAGTAGCATATAAAATAACACATTCAATATTATTAAATATTATTTATGGTGAACTACTTTATACAATAATTAGTAAGTTACCAAATAAGTATAAAAAAATAAGTATTAATTAGAATAAATACTTATTTTTTTTCATATGTTTAAATAAAGGAGAATATATGGAAAGAGATAGAGTATTGAAAGAAAAACTAGTTTTAAAAAAGAGTATAAGAAGATTAATTAATCAAACGCTAATATCAATAATAATATTATTAGTAGGTCTAATAGTTATAAGAAAAGATGTTTCACTAAAAGAAAAAATAAATAAAAAGATCTATGAAGATAATATTGAGTTTATTAAAGTAAAAAACTTATATGATAAATACTTTGGTGAACTATTACCTATAAGTAATCTGGTTTCAAAGGAACAGCCTGTATTTAATGAAAAAATAAAATATTTGAAAGAAGAAAAATATTTAGAAGGAGTAAAATTAACAGTAGATAATAATATAATGATTCCAAGTATGAAAGATGGAATAGTAGTATTTATTGGAGAAAAGGAAAACTATGGTAATACTATAGTAGTAGAACAAACAGATGGAGTAGATGTAACTTACGGAAATATAGATAATATAAATGTAAAATTATATGATTATGTAGAATCAGGTACATTATTAGGACAAGCAAAAGATAATTATATGTATCTAGTATTTCAAAAAGAAGGAAATAATCTTGATTATAAACAATATATTTAAATATATACATATTAGTAAATTAACTTATTTTTTTATCTTAATAAGTTTTTTTATGGCTTCATTCAGATTAATATTCTATATATTTTTCTTAATAATAATACATGAATTAGGCCATTTTCTAACAGCTAAAGTATTTAACATAGAATTAGATAAAATATATATTTATCCATTAGGTGGTATTGCTAAATTCTATATACCATACAATTATTCTAGAATAAAAGAATTAATAATATTAGTTAATGGACCTATGTTTCAAGAGATAGCTAAAGTGATACTGATATATATCTTTCCGCAATATACTAATATAATATCTACATATCATTATGGAATACTATTATTTAATCTCTTACCAATATCCATTAGATGGAGGAAAAATAGTAAATATATTTTTATCATATTTAGAACCATACAAAAAATCTTTAAAAACATCAATATTAATAAGTTATCTAATTTTATTAATAATCTTTATAATTAATATAAATAGCATAAAAATAAACATAATAGTAATGACATTATTATTAATATATAAAATCTATATAGAAGATAAAAAAATAGATATAAAATATGAATCATTTCTATTAGAAAGATATTTGAATAATTATAAATTTAATAAGAGTAAAATAATAAATAATTATAAAGATTTTTATAAGAATAAGAGACATATTATAAAAAATAGAGATAAATATACACTAGAAGCCGATTATTTAAAGGAAAAATACCAAAATTACTAAAAAAATAGCGAAAAATCGTTGACATTGCGAAATCTCTTGTGCTACAATCTATTTGTCGCTTGAAAAAGAAGACTTATGGGGCATTAGCTCAGCTGGGAGAGCGCCACGTTTGCACCGTGGAGGTCAGCGGTTCGATCCCGCTATGCTCCACCATAATGAATATTAAAAGTATTGAGAAATCAATACTTTTTCTTTTTATAAAAAACTATCTATATAATCTTCTACGTGTTATAATCAATATAGAAGGATAGGGGATAAAAATGGTAAAGTCTATAATACTAGTTATATTAGCAGTACTACCAACATTTATAATAGGCTACTATGTATATAAAAATGATAAGCATAAAGAGCCATTTAGAATATTAATATCATTATTCCTATTTGGAATAGTATCCGCAATTGGTGTAATCGGATTAAGTGCAGTATTAGAAAAATTAATACCTATTTTAGCTAAAGATACATCAATTATGAATATACCTGAATTATTTATAAAAGTGTTTATAGAAATAGCCTTCATAGAAGAATTATGTAAATGGTTTATTATATATTTTTTAGGATATAAAAACTTAGAGTTTGATGAGACATATGACATAATAATATATGCTATATTTGTAGCATTAGGCTTTGCTACAATAGAAAATATTATTTATATATTAAGAGAGAATACAATACAAATTGCTGTAGAAAGAGCTATTTTCTCAGTACCAGCTCACACTGCTTATGCTATATTTATGAGTTATTATTTATGTAAAGCTAAAATAAATAGGCTAAAAGGGAATAATAAAGAAAAAAGAGATATTGTTTTAAGTATTATAGTACCTACAATAGCCCACGGGATATTTGATTTTTGTTTATTCGCAAATAATGATTTTTATTTAATAATGTTTTTCTCATTCACAATAATATTATTTATTATGGCTTTCCAAAGATTAAGAGAATTATATAAAAATAATGCATCATTGTTTTCTATTAAAAGAACATGTAAGAATTGTGGATATGTATTTTATGGATTGAAATGTCCTAACTGTAACACTAGACAGGATTAATCTTGTCTTTTTTTATTTCTTAAATTATAATTTGTATAGTAGGTGATGACGAGAATGAAGGTATTACTATATACTGAAGGAGAAAAAATATTTTCTAAGAGTGGATTAGGTAAAGCAATAAAACATCAAATGAAAGCTCTAGAACATGCGAAAGTTGAATATACAACTAATTTAAGTGATGATTATGATATAATTCATATTAATTTTTATGGGCCAAGTAGTTATGCATTAGCTAAAATAGCTAGAAAGAATGGTAAAAAAGTTGTATACCATGCACATAGTACTGAAGAAGATTTTAAAAACGGATTTATTTTTTCTAAACAAATATCTCCTGCCTTTAAAAAATGGATTATTACTTGTTATAGCTTAGGAGATGTTATTATTACTCCAACACCATACTCAAAAAGATTATTAGAAGGATATGGTATTGAGAAAAAGATATTTGCTGTATCAAATGGTATAGAATTAGATAAGTTTAAATGTGATAAAGAATTAGGTAAAGAATTTAGAAATGCCTATGGTTATACAGAAGAAGATAAGATAATTGTAGGTATTGGATTATATATAGAAAGAAAAGGAATAGTTGATTTCGTAGAATTAGCTAAAAGACTACCAGAGTATAAATTTATTTGGTTTGGTTATAGTCCATTAAGTGCCGCAACACATGAAGTAAAACAAGCTGTTCATACTAAATTAGATAATCTATGTTTTGCAGGATATGTAGAACAAGATATGATAGTAAAAGCTTTAAATGGTTGTGATGTATATTTATTCCCTACACTAGAAGAAACAGAAGGAATTCCTATAATTGAAGCATGTGCTTGTAAAACAACTTCTGTAATAAGAGATATTCCAATATTTGAAGAATGGCTAGAAGATGGAGTAAATGTATACAAAGCAAAAGATATAGATGGCTTTGAAGATAAGATAAAGAAAATAATTAATAAAGAATTACCTCCAGTAGGAGAAGAAGCTTATAAAGTAGCAGTAGAAAGAGATATTAAAAAAGTAGGAGAACAACTAAAATCTATCTACGATGAAGTAATGAATATGAATTAAAGATTACTAAAAATAG
The DNA here is from genome assembly GCA_030531695.1 of Bacilli bacterium. Classification (GTDB taxonomy): domain Bacteria; phylum Bacillota_I; class Bacilli_A; order RF39; family UBA660; genus RUG14891. The sequence goes on from JAUNMV010000001.1 coordinate 73,509, forward strand.
TAATCTTTTTATATACATAATTTACATAAATCTAATAAAAAAATAATAATTTATTATAATCTAAATGATATTATTAAGATGGTGATAGTATGAAAAAGAAAAATGATAAACCAGAAAAAATTAAATATAATAACTCGGCAAAAATAGCGCTAATTATATGTATAATCATAATAGTAATAAATATTATAATAGCTCTATTAGGAGCATTTATACCTACATTTCAACTACAATATTGGGAGAATGTAGACTTATATTACTACAGTATAAAATATGCTTTAGGGCAACTATTTCAAATAAGAATATGTAATTATATAGTAACCCCATTTTTTCTATTAATTATAACTATTATGGGTGTCGCAATACTTTATGATGCTTTTTCACAAAGTAAGAAGTTAACTAAGAATAAAAAATATAGTTTAGTAAACAAAATTAGAATTATATTATTTATATTAATTACTATTTTTGGTGTAAATACAATTGATTATATGCTAATAGAATATAATAATCCAAAAATTGATACAATTTACTTTGAAGAACAATCTAATAAAGTATATTATGTTGAAGATTTAGAAAAGTATTTTTATTACCTAGAGAATAAAGTGATTGAATTATCTCATAAACAAAATAGAGATGAAAATGGTAAAATTAAATATAATAACATAGAAGATATCGCTGTTACTGACTTAAAAAAAATATCTAGTGATTATAAAATATTAAAAGGATATTATCCAACTAAGTATTATAAATTTAATGATTATGACTTTTCTATAGATCCGTCTATGTATGGTGTAACTAATACAGATTCGATAGGAATCAATTATGAACAAGAAACTCCACAATTATTAAATACTATAACTCATGAATTATGTCATACAAGAGGTATAGTAAGAGAAAATGAAGCAGTATTATGTTCGGTTATTGCAGGTATAGAAAGTAATAATGAATTAAGTAAATATGCAGCATACTTAGAAGCTTATAGTAGATTCTCTGATGCATACAGTTTGATAGATGTTGATAAATCAAGGGAGTCCGAGGAAAGAATATTTGAGTTATGTCATAATAATAATTATCAAGAAATATGTAATCTTTATAGAAAAGATACAAGAATCTATGTTAAAGGTTCTAAAAGTATAGAACTGCAATTATTTAAAATAGGTACTTATGACAGTAATTATTTAAAAGAATTATTTAACAAGTTGGACAAATATAATATAAAAGTATATGTAGATGATAAAAAAATATCAAAAGAAGAAGTGTTTAATACAAATAATACTGATAAATATCTAAAAATAAAAATTAAGAATAGTAAAGAGATATATTCCGAAATAAAAGATTATCTGGATAATAATAAGGAGAAATTTATTTATATAAAAGAAATATATGATGGTATGTATGAAGGTGTAGATATGAGTAAAGAAAAAGCAATTAAATACTATACATCACCAATTCCAAATAGTAATTTTATAACTTCATTTAATCAAAAAGATATGCAAGAAATCTTTGATTATTCTAGAGCAACAAGATTAATTATGGAATATTTAAATCATAAAAATATAAATATAAATTAAAAAAGAGCCACATAGCTCTTTTTATTTATACCTATAAGTTCTTTCTTTCTCATTAGATACATTTAGTATTAATCCTACAAGTAACATATATGATAATAAACTAGATCCACCATATGATACAAAAGGTAGAGTAATACCTGTAATAGGTAATAATCCAACTGTCATACCTATATTTTCTACTTGTTGAAATAAAAGCATACCAATTATTCCAGCAATCACATATTGATTAGTATCTGTAGTCTTCTTTCTAGTAAGTAATATAATATTAAAATCTAGATAAGCAATTATTAATAATAATATAACAACTCCAACATATCCAAAATTAGATGCATATACGGCAAATATAAAGTCTGTAGATGCTTCTGGAAAATATATAGGAGTATGATTAAATCCATGTCCAAATAATCCAGCAGATCCAATAGCTGCTAAAGCATTTTCAAGTTGTAATCCAGAACCATTTTTCCAATCAAATATTCTTTCAAGTCTATAGTAAATAGAACTACCAAATATACTAATAAATATATTTTCTTTATAAAAGTATAACCATAATATTCCACCTAATAGTAGAGTACCAACTATAAATGCAGTAATAAACCATCTAAGTCTTATACCAGATGCAAATATCATCGCAACATAGATAATCAAATACATAAAAACACATCCAGTATCTGGCTCTAAAAAAGTAAGTATAGAAGGTATTAATACTACAATAAATGATTTTATCAAGAAAATGAACTCTTCTAACATATTAGGATTTTTATAGTCACTTCTAAAATTATGAATCATCGTAGCTAGTACTAACATAAGTATAACTTTCATAAATTCTGAAGGTTGAACAGACCCAATACCTGGAATAACTATCCAACATCTACTATTATTAATTGGTTGTCCAAATAATAATAATCCTAATAATAAGATATTACCAGCTATATATAGAATCCAAGAGTGTCTAAATATATAATCATTTTTAACTCTTAGTATTATAGCTACTAATACAACACCTACTAAATACCAAATAGTTTGTTTTAATGTAAGATTTCCCATTGAAGGGGAAGTATATAGAGATGCACTATAAATTGATACGATACTAATGATAGAAAGTAATAGAATAGGTATAACTATTCGTAAATTAATTTTATTCCTCATTTGTACCTCCGTTAATTATTATACCAAAAGAATGAAAAAATAATTGTCTAAAATCATAAAATGTATAGAAGGAGAATAATTAATGGAAAAAATACCCAAATTATATCAAAATAAGTTTGATAAGATTATAAATAATAATAAGAATATGTGTATAGTAGAAGAAAGAAAAGAGAATATAAATGATATATTAAAAAATGTTTATACAGGATTAGGTAAATATAATACTAAAGTATTGATAGAAACAGATAGTAATGTTTACGATACATCAATAATATATAAAGGAAAAGATATAATTATAACGAAAGAAAACAATACTATACCTATAAAAAATATAAAAAGAATAACTATAAAAAAATAAGAAATATATTCTTATTTTTTTTTAATTATTAACAAAGATCTACATAAGTATCATCTAAACATCTAATAGCGCCACAACATTTTAAATCTATAGTTACAAAATTACCAGTACTAGTGTAATTACCAGTGGTACCAGATAAGAGTCTACAAGTACAGCAGCAATCATCTAAAGATTCAATTCTTAATATATCTGAAGTTTGTTCTGCACCTTCAGAATCAGTATAAGTAAAACTCCAAGGGGAAGCAGTACAACAATTATATAATTGAATAGGACGAGTATTATAACAAATACTAGTAGGAGTGGGTCCTAAGAAGGGTTTATCACAACCTATAAAATTATCACAATCAAAGTCTTGTCTTTGTAATAATAGTATTTTTCTTAGTACTTCAGAAATACAACTACTACAATTATTATTTTCACCTGAACACATAAGCATATCTCCTTTCTATTATAAATTATGATAAATGAAATAATATTGTGTTATTTTATACATTATAAGTATATGTACCAATACTTTAGCCTATGTCAAGATAAGTCAAAAAGTATAAAATACTTGCAATAATAATAAAAAACTTATACAATTAAATCATAAGGATAAGGGTTCGGTCTTAAGAACACATTATTCTTAATAACTATAGGAGGTGAAACAATGGCAATTCATGTAGATGAGGCCGCACTAAGCGATTTAAGAAACGCTTTAGAGACAGCAGGAAAAGATTATCAAAGAGATTATCAAAGATTAAAAAATCTAATTTCTGAAATTACAAGTGGAGATATCAAAGGAGACCCAGCTGACGATTTATTAAATAAGTTCAGAGCTAAAGAAGAAACATTCGAAAAAATTTCAACAACAATTGATGATGCTTTCGAATATATGGATATCCAAAAATCTTCATTCTCAACTTTAATCAGTGATTTAAAAAGCGGAATGAAGTAGAATTAAATATAATATTAAGAAAGGTGTTGATTATAGATGAATATTACAATTACTCCAGGAGCAGCAACAGAAGATGCTGCGCAAATCGATGCAATCGTATCAAGCATTGAAGATTCAATGCAAGTTCTAGATGCTGCAATTGAAAGAAATATTGCTGATGAAGGCGATGACAGACCAGATTCAATTCAAACTAACTGGTCAACTGAATTAAAAAGCAATTGGAAAACTTACTATGGTAATGATGTTCCAGCTGCTATGGAAGATATGAAGCAAAGTGCTTCTAACTTAAGATTAGCAGTAGACCAAGCTCTAAAATACAGTGGAGAATAATTATAAAAAGACAATACACTACTTTATGTAGTGTATAGTAAGTGGAGAAACCAATTCTCTATTTACTATACATTATATAAATAAATAAAAGAAAGAAAAGGTGAGTATTATGGCATTATATGGGATAACTGATAGAAGTCAAATATTAGATGCACAAGCAGTTAAGGCTGCATGTAATATGATTGATAGTGCAGCAGAAGACTTTGCAACAGCAGCAAAGAAACTTGAAGAGGCAAAAAATGAAATAGGTGGAAAAGCAATGAAGGTAGATGGACAGACAATGGAAGACAGCTACAAAATTGTTAAAGAAGGTCTTGAAAATGTTAAGACTAATATAAATGCTTATACACAACAAGTTATTAATACCGCTAATGCAATAAGTACTGCACAACAAAATGAGTATTTAGATTACATAGAACAACAAAAAAGACAAGCTAATCAATAAGACAACCAAAGAAGAAGATAAAACTTCTTCTTTAAATTTAATTGAATATATATTATAATTAAATAGTAGGATAGGGTAAACCCTAACAACATGATAGTTGTAGGAGGATTTTATGTCACAATATGAAAGTTTCCATTTATGGGGCGAAGGTAGATTTTGTTACGATGATGAAAAAGTTAATAGATCTAAAGATTTGATAAAAGATGCAGAAAAAGCATTAGATAGTACAAAAGAAAATATCGCAAAAGGTTTTTCTTCTCTTTTAGCTGCAGCTAATATTGAAACTTCTGGGTTAGCAGAAAATATAAGATCAAATGAACCAGTTATAACAAAATTTCCAGAAGATTGTGTTTCATATATGGAAGAACTATATAAAATGGTTCAAAGCAAACAAGATGAAATAGAAAATTATAAAAACGCTAGTGGATGGGATAAATTCTGGTCTACAGTAGGAATGGCAGGTTCTAAAGTATTAGAAGGAATCGCCAGTGTTGGAGAAAATATAATAGATGCAGGAGCAACTTTAGTTGGATGTGTTGGAGGTATTTTTAGTTCTGACTTCCAAGATAGTTGTGCTGAATTCATAAAGAAAGATCATGTTGGTGAAGCATTCCATAACTTTAATGAAGCAACTGGTTTAACTAAATATAGTGCTATGTCAGAAAATGGTACAATGGCAAAAATATTCAAAGGTATCGGTGTAGCAACAGGATATGTTGCAGTAGCTGCATTAACAGGAGGTACAGTAAATGCTATAGCAGGAGCAGGTACAATGACTGCAACAGCTGCAAATACCGCGGTCGCCGTAGTTGGTGGTTTAGGTTCTGGTATGGAATCTGGATTACAACAAGGAAAAGACTGGAATGGTGCTCTGGGTGAAGGTGTTAAAACGGCAGCTATTCAGGGAGCTACTGCTTATGCAGCAGGTAAATTAACTGAACATATTCAAACAAATAAAGCTTTGAAAATGGATCCTACTAATTCAGTTGATGATGCAATTAATGCAACAAAAGATGCTAAAGATGCAGTAATTAAAGCTAAGGATACATTAGCAAAGACTGCAGTTAAAGATAAAGAAGCATATAAGGCAGCAACAAAAGCCTTAAAGGAAGCTAAAATAGAATATCATACAGCAAGAGCAAATCAATCAGTCCTTGAAAAAGGAATAATAAATGGAGATATGACTAAAGCTACTGATAAGATCCTAAAGAATAATGCCCAAGCTGAGAAATTAATAACAAAAGTAGAAAATGCAACATTAAAAGATCCAAGCGGTAAGTTGATTAGTCGTACAGTTACAAGAACTTCTAATATTGCAAATGCAGTAGAAGGACATGTAGGAAATAAGATTTCAACAGTAGCAGGAAATGCTACAGATGCTGCAATTAACAAAGTATCTACTAAAGTAGATGCAATTGCTACAAAGGCTGGAAATACAGGAATTGGTAAAGCAGCTACTAGTTTTGTAGAAAATCATCCAAAAATAACAACAGCTGTAAAACTTCCAGTGGATGCAGCAGTGGGTGCAACAAAGACTGTTGTTAAATCTGGTGATATTTTAACAATTAAAAATGATATGGCTAAGATGGACAATAATGTTATCGCAGCTCATAATAGACAAATTGAAGCAGTGGATAAAGCTGCAGAACAACATATAGGTAACTATCCAAACTATGATGGAATTACTGGTGATGATATATCTAATATCATGGGAGGATCTACTCAAAATAGTACATATACTCCTGTAAATGAAAGTGGATATGTTGATCAAAGTAGTGGAACATCATATAGTTCTACAAGTGATTCAGGATATACTGCATATCAACCAAGTGTAGCAGCAAGAGTAGCTTCAAGCGGTGGAGGATATACTAGTAGTGGAGGAGGTTCAACTTATACTCCTACATATACTGCAACAGCTTCATCTCCATCAATTCAAACAGCTGATGTAACTCCAACAACATCACCATTAAGTGATAGAACTTATACAACAACAGATTTATCTAATACTATTCCAAGTAGTTCTACATCAGGTGGATCAACTGGAAATAGTAATGCAGTAATAGATACATTTAATAATTCTACTGGTGGTTCTACAAGTGGTGGAAACACAAGTACATATACATATGATGAACCTGTAAGAAGTACAACATCTTACAGTAGTAGTGGAACAACACATTCAGGTGGAGGATATTCAAGCAGTGGATATTCATTCGGTGGAAGTGATGTAGGTTCTTATTCAGATACAGCAACATCTATCGATCCTACTGATTTAATAACTGAAGATACTTCAATGTCTTCAACTAGTGGAACATTAGCTTCTTCAATCACAAGTACAAATAAATTTAGTAATCAAACAATTAAAATACCAACTTCAAGCGAAGCAGTTACATCATCAAGTAGAAATATGGCTATACCTACAGCCGCAGCATTTAGTGCCGCAGCAGCAGCAGGAATTGGAGCTAAAGCTTTCTTAGATAAGAAACAAAGAGAAAAAGAAGAAAGCGATGAAGTATTCGGCGAAGGTAGTGAAAACTCAGGAATCTATTCAGATAACTGGGAAGGATCAGAAGATGATATAAAAGTAGATTATGGTGCAGAAGAAGATGAAACATTAGACGACGATAATTCTTACAGCGCAGATTCAATTATTGAAAAATATGAAGCTGTAAGTAACGAAGAATTAGAGGAAGCATAAAAGGAGGAGATAGTATGAAAGAAAGATTTTTACCAATAGGAACAGTAGTATTACTAAAAGGTGCAAAAAAAGAATTAATGATTACAGGATATTGTATTTTCCCTACAGGAACACAAATTAAAGATGGAAAAGAAATAACTCCTGAAAAGCAAATGTATGAATATGGTGGATGTCCATATCCAGAAGGAATAATCAATAGTAATACAATAAATGCATTCGATCATAATCAAATAGATAAAATTCTACACTTAGGATATGAAACAGAAGAACAAAAAGAATTATCTGTTATCTTAAATGGTGGTTATGAAATATATAAAAAGAAATTTGAAGAAAAACCAGAAGAAAATGCAGAAGAACCAGAAAAGAAGGATGAATAATCCTTCTTTTTTTGACTATAGCTTGTCAAATTAAGGTAAATACTTGTTAAATATTAAAAAAAAAAGTAAAATTAAAATAGATAGTATAAAGGAGTGATAGCATGAGCGTTTATGATGATATGTCAGAAAAAGCTGCTAAAGCCAGAAAGTACAAGAAACCAGAATACTTTAGAAGTGCATATGGTGAAGATAATAAAGAACATGATGACTTTTTTTTAGGATTACATGAAATAACTAGTGAAGTAGATGCTCAAATTGAGGGTAATACAATTGATACATCTGCAGTAGAATATGCATGTAAAGAACTTCGTGAGGCAGTTCAAGTAGACTTAAGAAACTATGCTCAAAGCATAAGAAAATTAAAAGATGATATGACAAAAGATGTACTATCTTTAAATAATCGTAGTTTTGAAGATGATTTAGAAGAAACAGCACAATATATAGAGGGTCTGTGTACAGATATTATTAATTTTGAAGAAGCAGTATTAGCTAGATTACCAAAAGTAAAGAAAGTACAAGAAGATATTCAAACATGGAACTATTATCAACATGGCAGTTTCATGAAAATGTATAAAGGAAAATAATTATGAACAACAATACTAAACAATCATTTGTAAATTGTACATTATCTTCAGATAATTTTATATATGACCCTGAAAAAGCTAGTGCTGGAGTAGAAGCTTTAAAAACTATAATGAATAATATAAGAGAAGATTATTCGCAATTACTTAATTCAAAATTAGATGCCTTTTATGATATAGAAGCTATGAAAGGTACAAATAAATATAAAGAGGATAATTTGTTCTATGACATAAGTGTTGAAGCTATGTGTGAAGAAAGTGGACATGGAGAAAATTTTGATGATGTTATAAAACAATATCCTGGATTTATTGCCGATTATATTCAAAGATTAATAGATAAGATCAATGATCATATAGATGCCTATGAATATTATTCTGGAAGAAAAGATTTTTCGAAGACTGTAAAAGAAATGATGTCTAAATTAAAAGGTAATGGTGATGTAGAATTATCATTAGATGATTTAACACTTCTTACAAGAGAAGAAATCTTAAAAAAATATGGCTTAACAGAAGAAGACTTAGAAAGAGATCCAAATACTATAGAATTTGCTAGTGAAGAGGAAAAAGATAATTATTTCGCAGCTCTTCAATATATGAATAATGATTTCTATAATCTTCAAAGATTATATTCAATAGGTAATGCAGAAGATGTTGCAGATAAACTAGTAAGTGTTGAAAGTAGAGTTAACCATCTATATGAAGAAACACCTGCATCAGGTGGTACAAATACTTCAGAAGTACCTATAGCAAGTACTACAAATAATACTGAAACAAGTTCAAGTAGTAATGAAAATAATACTTCAGGTGGAGGAACATCTTCAGGACATAGTTCCGGTGGAGGGTCTGATGAAGTATATATAGGATCTGCTTCAGGTAGTATGGATGGTATTACTACAGCTCCTAAAAATGATTCATCATCAGGCGGAAGTAGTTACATTCCTAGAGCAAAAACTAATATACCTGAAAATTCAAATGTAGAATCAACAAATATTTCTGAACATCAAAATGAAATGAAAAATGCAACAGAACAAGCAAATAATACAAAAGCATTTGATGAAAGAAATGAATATGAAGCAAGAATAGTAAATAATGAGCAACAAGCACAAAATGATGCGAATAAAGCTCAAGAAGCACAAGATCAAGCTGATTACAATAAAAAAGTCGCAGAACAAAATAATCAAAGTACTGAAACACCTACAACAAACACAGAAACAACAAGTGTTGAAGTTCAGGATGCACCGCAAGAGACAGTAGTAGCCGAAACGCAAATACCAGTACAACAAGTAGAAAACGTAGCACCAATTAGTACAACTGTAGCACAAACAACTCAAGCAGCTGCTCCACAAGTAACTACAGCAGTACCAGAAATTAAAGATATGATTAGTAATGGTGGTACAACTACAGTGGCTCCTAAAGCAGATGCATCTAAGATGGTATCAAGTGTAACATCTAATGCTACACCATTAAAACCAATAAAGATAGATGATGCCCCAGCAACAGAAAATACATCAACAGCAGGTAAATTTATTCCTCCTATAGCAGGAGTATCTACAGCTGCAGTAGCTGGTATAGGTGCCAAACTATATATGAATAAAAAAGATGATAAAGATAAAGAAAAAGAAGAAAAACATGAAAATAAATTCTTTGATGAGAATATAAAACCAGAAGAAGAATCTAAGTTAAATTTCTCAAGTAAAGAAGATATTATTAAATTATTAGACAGATAAAGAAAGATTAAAATCTTTCTTTTTTTGTAAAGTAGTAGCTATTGTTATTGTTATAAAGATTAAAAATAGGTAAAATAGTATTATAGAATAGGGAAGTGATAATATGGCAGATAATAATTTAAAAGATATAGATATATTTGATGTATCACAAATGGAAATAGTTATGAAAGGTGGAGACCCATCTAAGGCATGTTATAGAAATATAAATACTAGTAGTTCCTTAATAAGGGGAGAATTATCTTCAAGTGAAAAATCAAAAATAAAAAATTATACTGTTCTTAATACATCTGAATTTGAAAAGAATTGCAATGCTTTATATGAAACCGCTGAAACAGAATTTAGTGCAATAGCAAAAGAATTAAGAGAATTAAAAGATAAGTGCGGTAAAGATGTATTTTCTTTAAATGAGGAAACGATGCAAGATGACTTTGAAGAAGTAGCTAAGGCAATAGAAAATTATCTCCTACAAATAAGTGAATATACAAATGCATTAATTGCTAAAGGAAAATCAGTAAGCTCAAAACAAGAAGTTGTTTATGAAAATACAGTTAGATGGATGAATATATTGTATGAAAAGAATAAACCAAAAGTTGAAATGTATACTAATCCGCAAAACTTAACTGTAATAAAGTGATAGGTGATGAGAATGGCAAAAACACATGATCAAAGTTATAATTACTATTATAATAAATTTAAAAACACTTCAGTAGGTGATGAATTAAAATATGATTCAGATGTTGTTTATGTTATCATTGATTTATTAAAAAACTTAAAAAACAAATTATGTTCAAGTGATGGTAATGTAAAAGCAGCAATAGATGAAAAATTTAAAGTGTTAAATGGAATGCAAGCTATTAGTAATAATAGTACTTGTACTTATTTTAATGTAATGTCAGATGCTGGATTAGACTCCTCAGTAACAAAGACAATAGTTCAAGAAATGCCAGGAAATATTGAAACATTAATTGGTGACTTAATCAAAACTTTAGAAGATGAAAGTCAAATAATGGATGAGTACATTACAAGATGCGAAACAGCTGCCAATATAGACATGTATAGAAAGTTTTTATCAGAACATAGTGAGGCAGATTATAAAGATGGCAAAGGACCAGATGGTGGTTTAGATTATTATTTATCTATCAAACAAAAAGTAGAAGATTATGATAATAATACTCTTTTAGAGAAATTAAAAAATAGCAAGCTATTTAATAAAGCAATTGATAAGATGATGAATACTAGTGAAGTAAGTCCTAAAAAATCATCTTCAGGTGGTAGTACATCAGCAGTATCTACAACAATTCCAATGGTAAATAACGATGTTTTTACAGCAAATACAACTACACCTACATCTCAAGAAGTAAAGATAAATGATGTAGCAAAAGTAGATGGAAGCAATACTTTGAAAAGTACTACTGAAACAAAAAATGAAACAGCAAAGACTAGCAGTAATATAAAAAATGATATGACTAATAGTGCTACTAATAGTACAACTAATAAGAAAACAAGTACTACACAAAAATCTTCAATAGCAAGTGGACTTACTACATCAATTAAATCAGCAGTATCAGGAAAAGGTGTTGTAAATGATGTTGCATCTGCTACAAAAGAGATTGCTGAAAAAGTAGAATCTACAGCCCAAGATATTGCAAAAGAAGTAAAGGGAACTTTAGCTTCATCTATAAACTCATTTAACAATGAAAAAATAAAACCATTAGTTAAAATGACAAGTTCTATAACAGGAGGAGATGGCGGAACAACTAATAAATTTATACCTCCAATAGCTGGTGTAACAGCAGCTACAGTAGCAGGTTTAGGTACTAAAATGTATATAGATAAACCATCTATTCATAAGAAAAAAGATGATGAAGATAATAAAAAATTAAATGAGGTAGAAGATGAAGAAGCAAAGAAAGAAGAAGTAAAAGAAGAACCTAAAACATTAAGTAAAGATGATCTTATAAGAATCCTAGAAAATAAATCCTAGTATTTTATATACAACTAGTGTATAATGAGGTTGGTGATAAAATGATTAAATACATAATTATAGCTTTAATACTAATCATA
>JAUNMV010000027.1 GCA_030531695.1 Bacilli bacterium
TTTACTTTGTCTTCTGTTACTATAAATACTATTCCATCTAATTTAACTAAATAAATATTTTTATCTATTAATTTAATTTGATTAATATCTTTAATAATAGGCATTTCTGAATATACTAAATTTTCTTTATCTATTCCACCATTTAAATTATATTTACCATTAACATTAATAGTTATATTACCTTCATTATTCTTTAAATAATACATTATTGCAGAACGAGTTGCGTTACCACAAAACTCTCCTCCTGCCATATCTAATCTATATTCATTCTTACTAATAAACCCTACCTGTTCTATAGATTTATCAAATCCTAAGATATAATCATTTATTAATTTCTTTTCATTATTCTTATAATTATCATTTATAACTAAAGCAGTATTATTACCAGCTGGAGTAAACTTAATATATTTTATTTCATTCTTTTCCATATTTACTCCTTAATAATCAAAAAAACTATACAAGATGTGCTTGTATAGTTTTAATTCATTTATAAATAAACTAGATACAAGCACCACAAATAGCACTTGTACCTACAACAAAAACTAATGTCGTATTAACAAGTGCAGATTATAATGATGATGTTGTCTAGTATATAAATTATTCATATATAATCCTTCCCTTCAATGGCTTAATTATACTTTGATTATTAGTTTTTGTCAATCATTAAGCTTTTTAATACAAATACAGGATAATCAAAATATTCTTCTTCTACTATTTCTAATTCTTTTATTGGATATGTTTTATTACATACAATATTACTTTCTTTTAGATATTTTTTTAGATTTATTCCTTTATAATAATCTAGATAATTATTATCACTTACTGATATTAATAGATTACTATTAGTAATTATATCATTTATATTACTATTAATTGGTAAAGTATCAAAACTATCTAATATTACATTTATTTTATAATTATTTTTATTAGTATGAGTAATTACTTGATTTAATAATACATTTACTAATGGATTTAAAGATTTCTTACCTACTACAAATATAGCTGTTTTATCTTTATTAATATCTTCTACTTTAAATTTAGCATTAGACATAGATTTAGAAAAATCTTCTCGATATAGATACATATTTAATTTTTGTAGTGTTACTGAAATTACGCTTGATCTAGTTTCAGATGGAGCGTCTACTATTGGAGATAATAATCTTCTAATAATATTTTTTCTTTCTAATTTATTAACTTGATTTCTTAAAAATGATGAAGTTAGTCCACTTTTATTATTTACTTTTATAGAAGCTGATGAAATAACGGTTTCTAATGAATTTAAATCTAGTGGCTTCTTATAAATTTCTTTTTCATATGCTTTAAGTAATAATAATGTACTACCTATAAATAAACTTCTAGCAGAATCTATCCAATATGGGTCGTTTTTTGGATTTTCTTTTACAAATATTTCTTCTGCGAAATATTCTATAGAATCAATTAATAAACCTTGTTCATTATTATCATATAAATATCTTATATAATCTATTGGATTCCATCCATCTGATAATAATGGATTTTCTAAATTAACTATTTTAGTTTCATATCCTAAATCTTTTAATTGTTTTCCGTAATAATTATAATATTTTAAACTTGAATCAAATATAAATATATTTTCTTTTTTATCTAGTATTTCTTGAATACTCTCTTTCATTATGTCCTCCTAATGTTTTCACTTTTACATGTTCATTAGGTAAACATTCCATTAAACTATCTACTCGCTTAATTTGTTCTTCAATACAGAAGATTTTATCATACAATTCTTGCTTCTTTGATAATAATCTTTCATCTGTTAAGTTACCCATCGATTCTTTAATTTCGTCCAATGAAAAACCTGCTAATTTAAGATTATTAATCATATTAGCTTCTTCTAAGTTTCTATCACTATAATATCTGTAATTACTGAAAGTATCTACTTCTTCAGGTATTAATAAACCTTCTTCATTATAGAATCTTAAAGTTCTTACAGAAAGATTGGTTAATTCTGCGAATTCACCTATTCTATACATAGTATCACCCTTCTGATTGCATATTATATCATATTTCTTAAGAATTTGCTAGTGGATGTCTACCTAATGTCTTCATATAAACTTTTTCATTACTTTTTGTCTTAACAACTTTTTTATTTTCTTCTGCGAACATTAATAATAATGCCCTTCTCTTTTTAAGTCTTTCAATTTGTTCTCTTCTAGTCATAATAACCCTCCTTTCGTTAAATACGATATCATTCCAGTTAACTGGAGAGTCAACACACAAAATAAAAAAGAAGATTACTCTTCTTCTAAATTTAAATAACACTTATTTAATTTATTATATTGTTCACCTACTTTAGATGAGTTAGCTTCTTCTAATGTATACCAACCATTTCTAAATATAAGTTCAAATGTTTCTCTTTGAAGTTTAGATAAACCATCAAATTGTTTCTTATATACACTATATAGATTATCATTACTTGCCTCTGTTAAAGATACAGCATAGTTTTTAGTAAAGTTCTTAAGACAAGTTAATAATATATTAGATATATCTTTATCATTTAATTCAATGCTTTCTTCTACTTCTACCATAGGATTTTCTATTTTAGCCATTAACGCCACCTCTTTCTAAAATAGAAAGTATATCTTCCATATTACTATTAAATAAATTAGTAGCTTTATCTAATAATTTAATTAGATCTTCTTCTTCTGTTCTACTAGCATAATCAATACTTTCTTTAAAAGCATGATAATTCCAATTAAACATATCTGTAAGATAATCTAAATCTTTTCCTGATATCATATCTGGAACATTTTCATATTTTAAATTCATATATTTACCTCCTGATATTAGTATTCTCAAGTAAACAATATTTATACAAAAAAATAACTACTTAGTAGTTATTTCTTAATATATTTCTTCGCGTTAATTGTTTCATCTATGATATTTAATAAGTCGTTTAAACATCTCTTATCCGAATGAACATTATGTGTACATGACTTAATTTTCTTACTTTTTACATTTATATGTTTTTCTACTTCTAATTGAGAATCTATTGAGACTATACCATCACTTTTATTCTTTAATATGTATTTTTCCATTAAATATAATTCTATATTACCAATATTAAAACTTTTTATAGCATTTCTTAATGTATTTTTATCTACTCCTGTAGAAACATTAACAAATCTTTTTACTTTCTTAATAGAATCTACATTTTCTCTTCTAAAGACATTTCTAATAAAGTTTTTATCATATAAATGCTCTTTATCTTCTGTTATACCATTAGGTATTGAAATATCATAATCCATATGGGAATTACTAGAAGTATTTTCATAAAACTTTTTAAACTTCTTAGATAATATATATGATATCTTTTTACTTTTTAATTTATCTATTAAACCTTTATTAAATGTTTTAAATATTAACTTATTAGAAGCCATAATTGTACCTGTATATGGCGTAGCTATATTAATTATATTAGTCTTTTTAAAACTTTCTTCATTCTTAAAGAAAGATGGTACATAGAAATTCATTACTCCACATTTAGAATATCCAACTAAAGTAATAGATTTAGTTTTATTATCAATAGATAATCTATCAACTAACTGTGCTTGTAGTTTAGCTTCTTCTATTATAGGAGCATCTTTGTCCATTAATTGCATTTTAATATTATATTTATCTTCTAATGAATTAAAGTGCTTTAATATACTTTCTATTTGGAGATTTTTATCTAGTGCATTATTACTATTTTCAACGTTTTCCATTCTTACTCCTGGAGAAAAAATTATATAATTTACATTTTCTCTATCATCTGAATAATTTATATAAGAATAAGATTTACCAACTTCTTCATACTTAACACTATAATCCCATTTATTTCTTTTAAGATCCCATTTAGCGATAGGATTAATTATACCCATTAGTACTCCCCCTAAAAACTAGAGAAAATTATAACAAAAAAAGACTTTTAAGTCAAAAGTCTTTCTTTTTATTTACGTTTATCTATTTCCT
Organism: Bacilli bacterium; assembly: GCA_030531695.1. Classification (GTDB taxonomy): domain Bacteria; phylum Bacillota_I; class Bacilli_A; order RF39; family UBA660; genus RUG14891. Next base: position 3,985 of record JAUNMV010000027.1, read on the forward strand.
TTTTTAAAGTTACTTTCTTTTGCCATCCCTTTTCACCACATCTAGGACATTCCATAAGTCTATTTTTACCCATATGTGGAGCGAAAAATACTTTTAAATATTTTTCTGGTACATATTCATATCCGCATCTACTACATCTATAGTATCCGGCTTTTTGTTCTATTTTAACTGCATAACCCGCACCTACTACAAATGCTGTAGCACCTGATGCAATATAAACTGCTTTTACTGGATCACTAAAATCCCCATATGCTGCGGCAATTACTGTTGAGAATAATGCCATGCATGAAGTAAATCCTAATACATTTTCAGCACTTAATAGTAATTTATTCTTTTCGTGTTCATATTTTTCTTTTTCTGTTAATTCTTTATTTGCCATATTTAACATCTCCTCTCATGATATAAATATACTTTACTTTAGTAGTATTTTACACATACTAGAAGTTGAGTTTTATAATTGGTCTCTTTGAAGGGGTTCGAACCCTTATCACCTCCGTCGGAGGGAAGTATTTTATCCAGTTAAACTACAAAGAGAAAAAAATAGATGAAATATTAATTTCATCTATATTTTATAACGATTATTAATAATAGTCAAAAATGCTACTTCTCAATGCATTTAGTTCCTACTTTAGATGCGAATGTTAACCAGTCATTTAATGATACTTTTCCATTCTTAATTATACTTTGACTACTAGACTCTAATTCTTCTAGTTTCTTCATATCAATCTTACTATAATCAATAGTAGTATCACTAGTAACACTATTATCTACTCTAGTTATAGTATTCTCATAATATTTTAAATCTTTATATACCTTAAATATATTCTTATAGGCATCTTCATATTGATCTAATATTGAAGAGTCTTCTGATATTACTTTTTCTATTGAATGTACTTTAGTAAGGTATCCTTTTTTATAATTTACTTCGTAACTTAATTCAGCAGTAGAATCTCCTAATCCTTTACCACCTCTAGAACATAATAATGTACCAGTCGCATTAGTAGTATCACTATTTTTATCTACTGTAGTTCCTGATTCAAATTTTGTCTCTTCACTACATCCTGTAAGAATTAATAAACTAAATACTAATACTAGTACTATCTTACTTAGTTTTTTCATCTTCTACACCTTCTAATTCATCAAGTCTTTTCATTAATTTTGTTTGGTTTTGATTAATCTTTTCTACTTTTTCAGCTATTTGTTCTAAGATTAGTTCACTCTTTAAATCTATTCTATAGTCATTTTGGTTTCTTAAACTGTCTTTCTCTGCTTGTCTATTTTGACTCATCATGATAACAGGAGCTTGTAGTGCCGCAAGACATGATAATAATAGATTTAATAATATGAATGGATATTCATCTATAGGATTCATTAAAATAATGCCATTTAATATTATCCAAAATATTAGAAAGGCACTAAATCCAATAATAAATCCCCAACTACCGGCAACTTCACTTACTTTATCAGCTACTTTATCACCAAAAGTCTTCTTTTCATCTTGTTGTTTATCTATATCTATTGATAGAGGTTGTTCAATTAAAAGATCAATTAATTCTTCTTCATCTTGTTCATCTAATTTTTCATTCTTCAATAACATTTTTACAAGTTCTTTTTTTGAGCACTTCTTTTCCATATCTTATCACCTACTCTAAATTATAACATAAAAATAGAAGTATAAAAATACTTCTATATAAATTCTTTAATACCATTTAATAATTTATTTCTTATATTAAAATCATTACTATTAATAAATCCATGAGATGCAAGATTAATATTTAAATATTTTGATTCATTATTTAGATGCTTATAGAACTCTTCTGCTTCATCTTTTAGTGGATCTAACTCCCCTGTTATTATTAATGTTTTTGGATAATTGTTATAATCTACATTAAGTAATGGACATACATCTTCTAGTTTTAAATTATCTTTAATTGAAGCATATGACTTCATATATCTTCTTACACTATCAACAAAAGATTTATTATTTGCATTAATAATAGAAGAATATTTACTATTCTTAGAATAATCACCTGATAATAATGGATATAATAATATTTCTTTACCTATATAATTAATATTATCTTTTATAAATCTAAAAGTAATAGAACTAATATAATTACCTCCTGTAGAATCTCCCATTAAAGTAATATTGTCTTTAGTAATTCCACTACTAATTAATTCTTCATATAAATATTTAATTACTTCTTCTATTTTTTCTAAACTTGATGGATATGTATTTATTATATTTGTATAATCTATTGCGATAATCATTTTATCTAATTCTATAGCTAAATTAGTACATATTTCTGTATATTTAGAATAACATTTAGTAATTGTACCATCTCCCGGTACATATATAATTACATCTTTAATATTAGATACTCTCTTTGGATAAAAAACTCTTACTGGTAATAAACTATCATTAAATACAATTCTATATCTTGATATATTAACTTTAGATATAGATGGAGTGATTAAATCTTTTACCGTTCTATATAATTTGTATCGCACTTCTTGATCAAAATCTGTGCCAACCCTCTTTACCATTTTTACTATCACCAATATTAATATAACATAAAAGGAAAGCTTGTAATTTTCAAACTTTCCTTATTTGACACTATTTTTCATTCTTTTTGTATAGTTCAATCATTTTTTTTCTTAATTGCTTATTTACTTTATCTAAATCTTCTTCATGACCTATACTTATTGGTTTACCAATAACTACTTTTAAATTTTTACTTCTAAATTTATACTCTCCTGTAGTTACAAATGGTACTACTAGTGCTCCTGTCTTTTGAGCCATAGATACAGCACCAAATTTGAATGGTAAGAAAATGTGATCATAGTAATCATTTTCTGTAATTACTTTATCCTTTACTAGTTTTCTTAAGTAACCATCTACATCATCAAAGTTATCTATTAAATCTTTTTCTTTTATTTTCTTATTCTTAATTAACTCTTCTAAATAATCAACTTCTGATGTTTTAACACTTTTAGCTTTCTTATAGAACTCTTTAAAGTCTGCATCTTTAAAGTATTTTTCTTGTACTTCTTTAGCTCTTGCTTCTTTTAAACCATTTCTAGTTCCTTCTGGGAATAATCCTAAAGCATGTCCTTCTTTAAGTACTTCTATAGCACTTGATTTAGCTGAATCGTCGTGGATTGTTCTATCTACTGGGATACATCCTGCACTTCTAAAGAACCATGGGAATTTACCTTCTTTATACTTAGGATCAAAGTACTCTTTCTTAGCCATATAATGAATACATCTTTTTGTTACTCCTATAGGATTACATTGATCCATTATATGTATATGGTTTCCTACTACTACAATAGGACCACTTTCTGGGATATTTTCTCTTCCTTCAATTTTTGGATTATACCACAATCTATAAATTGGTCCCAGCACACTTCTAAATATTTTATAGATTGCCATATTGTTCGTCTTACTTTTGCTCATGTTTTCCTCCGTTTTTAATTATACCTTCACTAACTGCTTTCATTAATCTTTCATTTGTTTCAGTTAAATCATCTGTAACTTTAATTGGTTTTAGGAACTCTATTCTTACTCTTTTTCCAATAAATTTATATTTACCAGTTATTACGAATGGTACTAGTGTTGCGTTAGCATCATGACTCATCTTAACTGCACCTATTTTAAATGGCATAATAACATCATCAGTACGATTAATAGTTCCTTCTGGGAATACTCCTATACATAATCCTTTTTGTAGGGCTTCTACTGCACTAGATAAAGCTCCTTTATCATGTATTTTTCTATCTACTGGAATAGAACCCATACCTTTAGCTATTATACTAGCAGGTCCATGAAATAATTCTATTTTAGCTAAGAAATGTACTTGTCTTCCTTTTACTACAGAACATAATGTAGGTGGATCTGCCCATTTAGTATGATTTCCTGCCAGTACTACCGGACCTTCTTTTGGAATGTTTTCACGTCCTACTACCTTAGGATGAAATATTATTAATATTAATAAATCTAATAGTGGTTTAACTATTCTATAAAACCATGTATCCATTTAAAAATCACCTATTCTAATTATATGTTATATTATGAAAAAGTACAAGCAAAGAAAAAGGAGTTGTAACTCCTTTAATTCTCAGTCCAATGTGCATAATATATTTTATTTCCTGTTACTTTGGTAGTATTAGAGATTCTTGTACCACCATCTTTTTCAGTCCACCAACCAGCAAATGTATAACCTGTTCTCTTTGTTTCTGGTAAAAGATGTGTAACCTTTCCATAGGCTAGATCAAAAGTGTCCCCTGCTGTAGTATTATAATCATAATTTGTGATAGTCTGATATCTATTATTCGTTGCTTTTGCGGCATGAGTTATCGTCTTGTATTCTTCAGTATTTGGTGCATTCATTCTTCCTAGTCTATAGTGTCCAATTGACCAATTACCATAGGCTTTATAGATGTATGTTTCTCTATAATATTCTCCTTCTATAAGACTAAGTCCAAATGTTCCTCCTCCAGTAGTACCATCTGCTACTCTTTCAGTATGGAGTGCCATTCCTGTTGGACTACTACTGTCTACTATCTTTGTAAAACTCATATTGCTCGCACTCCAAGATGCTCCGTATCCATTAGTATTTTCATCAACTATAAATACATCAAAATAATCATCAATTATCTTACTGTCTTTATCTTTATATGCATAAGATGGAGTTGCTTCATCTCCTCCATTAGAATCAAATAATATTTTATAGCCATTATTTTTTAAAAAGTCTGTATTAAGTTCTATTACTGGTCTTACACCATTATATGTATTTGACACTATTGCATTATTATATATAGAACCGTTTCTTACTACTTTAACACCTTCACTATCACTTGCTGTAGCTGTCCAATAAGAATTTGTGTTTATAAAATTTTTTTCTTGGCTTACACTATTGCAAGAGCCTGTCGATGTTGATGCTGTATATTGGCATCCCAAATCAATTAATTCATCAAATGTAATCAATCTCTCTTTTAAAATTCTCAAGCCTAACTCTTCTAAGTACAAGCGATATTTTTTTACTTCTTTTGTTGCTATACCTTTCTCAGAATCATACACATTGTTATGATCGTACGAAGATCCATATTCATTTTTTAGAGAACCATCTCCATTACTAAAATAACTTATGTTAGAAAAAGCAATTGTTGAGCTTCTAGGTTCACTTTCAATAGTATACCCTTTTGCATTTTCATTTTGTATACCTAATTCACCATCTACAGTGTAAGCTCCTACATTTAAATTATATTTTGCTAGTAAGACTGTTTTATCTTCATCACTTGACACTACATAGAAGTGTTCTGTATCTATTGCTATTTCATCTCCTACTGATATTACTCCTGTAGTTTGTCTATTAACATATTCTAGATGAGTTCTTTCTTTAGAATTAGAATCTGCTTGATTATATTTTAATTCTACCGTTAGAGTAAAATCATTATCTATATTTGGTAAATTATTACTAGTTAAATCATCATTATATTTTACCGATACTCTTAATGTTTCTAAACTATTTTCTTTTAAAATATCATTATGTAATGGAGTTATTCCATCCCTATAAGTTACTGTAGGTATTATCCATTGTTCTTGAGTAGATGTTAGACCTGATACTGTTAAAGTATCTAGTGCTACATCAAATGTAGAATTATTTAAGACATCTACATAGAATGAGTATTCTTCTCCTGGTTGATCTAGACTTACTTCAAAATCTACTCTTAGTTTATTATTAGTTATTTTTGCTGGAGTATTTATACTTAGTACATTTTCATTTTCATTTACTATATTTTCAAAGTGTACATCCCAGACACTTCTTTTTAATGTAGCTAAACCTGTTATATTAAGATTAGAAGTAAGATAAGCAAAACCGATACTTATGAAAAGTATTAATACTATTATTATGAATTTCTTATTTAGTTTTTTTCTTTTCATAAGTATCCTCCTTATCTTATAGTGTATCTAATATTTTTACTTCTCCTGTTTGCCCTACTGATGAAATATGATTTTTACATATTTGTCTTTTTACTTCTCTTGCTACTCCATTTGAACCATCTAGTAATGGAACATTTGGGAAGAATTCTTCTATTTGTTTTTTAGCATTTGGATAATGTGTACATCCTAATACTATGGCATCTATTCCTTTATCTTTATATTCTTCATGAATATTTTTAATTATTTTTCTTATATCATAGTAATTTTTATGTTCTATTGCACTAGCTAAACCTTCACATGGTACTAAGAATATTTCTTGATCTGGTCTTTTATAATCTCTTACTAATTCTTCTGTTCTTTCACTATCTATAGTAGCTGGTGTTGCCATAACTAGAGTTTTTTTACTTTCTCTATCACAAGCTACTTTAATAGCTGGTACTGTTCCTACAAAGATTAAGTCAGGAAATTGCTTTCTTAGCTTTTTCATACAACGAGTTGTAGCTGTATTACATGCAATTACTATTATCTTGCATCCCATTTCTTTGAAATGCATTACTATGGAAGTAGTTATTGCCATAAGTTCTGAATCACTCTTTTCTCCATATGGACAATTATTACTATCTCCAAAATATATAAAATCTCTTTCAGGCATTAATTTAGTTAGTTCTTTTAATACATTTAAACCACCTATTCCTGAATCAAAAACACCTATCATTTTATTCCTCTTTTCTTTTTTAATTTTGTGTCCAGTGTGCATAATATATTTGATTACCAGTTACTGTTGTTTCATGAGTTATACGTGTTCCACCATCTGGTTTAGTCCACCAACCATCAAATGTACTACCACTTTTACTTGTATTTGGTAGTAAATGATATAGTTCTATTTTAGATATTTTTAAATATGAACTAAGATTCCAGCCGGTTTCATAAAAGATTATGGCACTATAATTGTATTCTCTAGATAATATTGATTTTGTGATTGGTATATATCCATCATTTTCATTTAAATGAAAAGTTTCTGGATACATTCTTTCATGTCCTATTTTCCATGTACCTTGTCCTTTTACTACTACATCTAATTCATAAGGTTCATTAGGAACAACTAGAGGAGCTTGCCAGTATGGTCCAGAACTCTTTGTATTAGCAGTTCTTGTAATATATATTGCTTGACCGCTTTCACTTTCTGGATCTTCTATTATTTCATAGGCACATTCACCACCATATATATTACTTGGAGGTCCAAAATAATTATATAATCTATAATATTTATCTCCTAAGATTTCACCTTTATTTTTTATTACATGTGCTGGAGTTACAGCATTACCTCCATTAGAATCAAATATTATTTTGTAACTGTCCTTTTTTAAATAGTCTGTATCTACTTCTATTACTGGTCTTACTCCTACTCCATAGTTATATGTATGAACAAATGGTCTGCATTCTTTAGTAGAACTTATTATTTGATATACTTTTGTACGTTCTGTAGTAGATAGTGTTTGTAACCAATAACTTGTTGAATAGATAAATTGTTTATTAGTTGCTACATCAGAACAAGAATTTATTGTACATCCAACATCTAACATTTCTTGTAGTGATAATAATCTTGCCTTAATTGTATTAAATCCTAATCCTTTTAAATAGTTATTATAATTAATTACATGATATGCAATACTATAATTATTACCAGTAGAAGCATTATATGTTTCATCATATACTTGAGGGGTATTAGTCTCATCATAGTAAGCACTATTTATTATTTCTTCATCTAGCCAATATGTTAATCTTGAGAAAGCTACTGTACCAATTCTTGAAGTTAATTCACTATTAACGCCTTTGGCAGTACTATTTTGTATTCCATAACCTTCTTCTGTAGGTTGAATATTTCTATCTTTTGTAGTCATATTAGAATAGATTTCACCGACAAATAAATTATATTTTGCTAGTAAGGCAGTTTTTTCTTCATTAGTAGATACTACATAGAAGTGTTCATCTCCAATTGCTATTTCATCTCCTACTGTTATTCCCCCTGGTGTTTGTCTATTTATATATTCTAAATGATTTCTTTCTTTAGAATTATTATCCGCTTGAATATATGTTAATTGTACTGATAGTTGGAAATCACTATCTGATGTTGGTAAGTTATTCGCATCTAAATCATCATTATATTTTAATGATACTCTTAGTGTTTCTAATGAGTTTTCTTTTAAGATATCATTAGGTAATGGAGTTATTCCATCACTATATGTTACTGTAGGAATAATGTAGTCTTCTAATGATGAATCTAGTCCTGTGATACTTAGATTAGATAAAGCTACATCAAATGTAGAGTTATTTAAAACATCTACATAGAATGAATATTCTTCTCCAGGTTGATCTAAAGTAACTTCAAAGTCTACTCTTAGTTTATTATTAGTTATTTGTGCTGGAGTATTTATACTTAGTACATTTTCATTTTCATTTACTATGTTTTCGAAGTGTACATCCCAGACACTTCTTTTTATTATAGCTAAACCAGTTAAGTTTAAATTAGAAGTAAGGTAGGCAAAACCTATACTTATGAAAAGTATTAATACTATAATTATGAATTTTTTATTTATTTTTCTTCTTTTCATAAGCATACTCTCCTAATGTAAATTATAACATAAAAAAAGAATTATTTTTTATAATTCTTTTACTTTTGATTTTGTTTTTTCGTTAATTAATTTTACTACCTTTTCTTTATTATTAGTTAGGGATTTTATTGAATCATGTTTATGTATTGTTTCTATTATTTTAGCTAATTTATCAGAACAATCTACTATTGTTAGCCAATCATTTTTCTCATATTCTTTTGGAATATAAGTTAAGTTTGTAGTATATATTTGATCAAATAATCCTGCTTCACGAGCTTTAGTAAACTTATCTACTCCTTCAGTAAATAGTCCAAATGTAGCGACTATGATAACTTTATTAGCACCTTTTTCTTTTAACATTTTTCCAACATCTAATACAGAACCACCTGATGCGATCATATCATCTACTACAATGATATCTTTTCCTTGTAGTTCAGGTCCCATATAAATATGTTCTACTATCGGATTTTTTCCATTTACTACTTTTGAAGTATCACGTCTTTTATAGAAGACACCTGTATCTACTTCTAAGATATCAGTAAATGTTTTAGATCTATCCATTGCACCTTGATCTGGAGCTATTACTAATAGATTATCTTTGTCTATATCTTCATTTTTAATTATTTCTGTTAGTATTTCATTTGTTGCGTAAAAGTTTTCAAATTGCATTGTAGGTACAGCATTACATACGTTTGGATCATGACAGTCTATTGTGATTACTCTATCTACTCCTAAGTTTTCTAATTCCCTTAAAGCAAGTGCTGCGTCTAATGATTCTTTAGGTTTTTTTCTATGTTGACGTGATTCATATAACATTGGCATTACAACAGTCAATTCACCAGCTTGACCACTCATTGCGGCAATAATTCTTTTCATATCTTGAAAATGATCATCAGGAGACATTCTTTGGTCTATTCCTTGCATTTTATAAGTAATTCCATAGTTACCTATATCACATAGAACATATACGTCTTCTCCTCTTATTTTACCTTCAATATTAGCTTTACCTTCACCATTACTAAATCTTATGGCATTATGCTTTATATAAGTATCTTGTTTAATCTTCTTAATTATCTTATCTCCTACTTCTTTAAAGCCATCCATTACTATAATCTTTAAATCATTCATACATACTACCTCCTATTTCATTATAGCAAAAAGAAGTTAAGATTCAACTTAACTTCTTTAATTTCTTACTAGATTTTATATGATCTCCTATTATATCTGATACTTCTAGTATAGTTATAAATGCTGATTCATCCATTTCTTCTATTATTCTATTTAATTCAAATATTTCTATACGTGTTAAAACACAGTATAAAACTTCTTTTTCTCCACTTATTAGGCCTTTACCTTTAATTGTAGTTGTGGTTCTACCTAAACGTTTATATATTTCCTTAGATAAGTCTGTTCCTTTTTCAGTTACTATTAAAGCAGCCTTTGCTTGTTCAAGACCTACTGATACAAAATCTATTACTTTAAATGTTATAACGTATGTTAATAGAGAATACATTGCTCTATCCATACCAAACATTAATCCGGCTACTGAATATATAATTAAATTACATATTAATACTACTTGTCCTACTGATAAAGATGTTTTCTTTGATAAAACTACTCCTAAACTTTCAGTTCCATCTACACATCCTCCGAAATGTATTACTAATCCTACTCCTGCACCTAATAATACACCACCAAATACTGTTGCCAGTAACATCTCTTCAGTAAATGGTTCTACATGATGGAATACTGTTAAAAATATAGAGAATATTATCATTGAGTAAACTGTTCTAATTAAAAAATTCTTACCTACACTTTTATATCCTAAATATACAAAAGGTATATTTAATATTAATACTAAGATACTTAAAGGAATAGCTGTTAATTTAGATATAATTATGCTTATACCTGTAATACCTCCATCTAATATAGTATTAGGTATTAAGAAAGCTTCTAAGGCATATGCAGCTACTATACATCCTATACTTAACATTATATATGATATTATTAATTTTTTCTTTTTTGATTTTATATTACTCATCTTTATCCTCCTACACTATAATTATATATTTTTTTAGTATCTTAAACAATAAAAAGAACCTAAATTATTTAGATTCTTTAGTTATTATAAATGATACACCTACCTTTTCATTTCTTATAGATATATCGTATTTCATTATGTTTAGAGTTTTCTTAACTATAGAAAGTCCTAATCCAAATTCTCCTTTTATACCTTTTCTAAAGGGAGTAAATATTCCTGATAAAAGAGCTTCATCTATATTATCACCATCATTGTATACAATTATTTTATTTTGTTTCGCAGTTATTTTAATTTTAGTTTTTGTATAACGCATTGAGTTACTTAATAGGTTATCTAATATTGTTTCCCAATGTTCTACTGTACCTAAGTATTTACTTTTTTTATCTGTTTCTACTATGAATTTTATATTCTTATTATGATACTTAAACTTTTCTACTTCATCTTGTATTATCTTATTCATATCTACTTGTTGTAAGTCTACTTTGGTATCTTTTAAATAATCTAATTTATTTAGATATAGAAGAGAACGTACTTTATTTTCTAGTTTTTCTGTCTGTTCTTTTATTACAGGTAATGCTTCTTCACTACTAGTTACGCCATCTTCACAAGCTTCTATATATGATTTTATTACGGTGAGAGGTGTTTTAAAATCATGAGAAATATTTTGATACATTTGATTGCGATATTCTTCTTGATGCATTAGAGACTTTCGCATATCTTCTATTGCATATGATAGACTTCTCATTTCATCATCGGAGTCAAAATAAATATTGTGATTATAATTTGGATTGTCGATATTATCTATCTTTTCTTTTAATTTTTGTATTTTTCTTACTATTAGAGATGACCATAATACAAGCATCATCCCTATAATTAGAAATGTTAATAAAACTATTGGAAAGATTACGGTTAATATAGCTGCTTTTGTTTTATTTATATAGTTATCATTTGATATAGCGATTTTCTTTAAAGTTTCATTTGTGAAAGTATAGTAGTAATAAGTTTTATGATTATAATTAAATTTTCCATAGTCTTCTCTAATATAACTTATTAATTTCTTTGGATCTGTTAGTTGAATTACTTTCTCTAAGTTGTCACTATAAATAATTCTGTTATCCTTTATATAGATATAAGCTACTTCTGTACTTAAGAGTTTATTATCTACTGTTGAATCTACATATTTTAATGGCTCACTTAAGTAACTATAGATATTTCTTTCTGCAACTGGAATTAACATTTTAGGTAGTATTACCCCTAAACTAGTAAATAGAAGTACAAAGGCTATTCCTATAAGCCAAAGTAATTGAGAGCTTAATTTTGATTTTTTTAATATTTTCATGATAATCTATACCCAAATCCATATATTGCAGAGATATTAATCTTAGGAAGTTTCTTTCTTAGTCGTCTTATTAGGTCATCTACTACACGGTCTGAACCGAAATAGTCACTACCCCATACTGCTTCTAGTATTTCTTCTCGTTTAAAACATTTATCTTTATTATTTAAAAAGAGTAATAATAAATCGAATTCTAGAGTAGTTAGTTTTATTTCTTTATTATCTATTGATACAATTCTCTTTTCTGTATCTATGTTATATATGTCGTATTTAATTATTTTATTATTATCTTCTTTATATACTCTTTTTACTATATTATTTACTCGAAGCACTAATTCCTTAGATGAATAAGGTTTAGTAATATAATCATCACTTCCTAATTCCAACCCTAATATTTTATCTAAGTCTTGATCTCTTGCTGATGTAAATATTACTGGTACAACTTTATCTTGTTTTCTTATTTCTTTGATAATGTCATAACCAGAAATATCATCTCCTAACATTATATCTAATATCCATATATCTACTTTATTACCTATATAGTCCATTGCTTCATGTCCTGAAGTTAGACAAACTACATTATATCCTGCAGATACTAAGTAAGTTTTTATTAGATTAGATAAATCTTTTTCATCTTCTACAAATGCAACTGTATACATATCCGTCACCCAACAATAGTATAGCACGTATTTATTGTTCTAACTACTTATTGGCATCCCCTCCTTTTATATATTTAAAACATTTTATTGTATATTTCTTCTTTATTTTCTTTTCTTTTTTCTATCTATTATCTCCTCCTTACACTTTAATCTTACTATTTAAATATAGATAAATTATCAAAAGATTATGGGAAATTATGTGAAAAAAAATACATGTATTAATTAAATATACATGTATTTAGTATTTCTATTATTTCATCTTCTGTATAGTTATCAGTAAACTCTATTGTATACATATTACCATTATTAAATATATATACTTTATTATTATTTTTGAATCCATCTAACCCTGATAATATATTTACTTCTCCATCTAGTTTTAATTTAGATATAAATATTGATGAGAAATATATTCCTTTTACTTTATTTAATGGAGTAAATAAAGATATTTTATCATTATTATGATTTGTATAGTATTTTAGTAAATCTACTTCACTACTTATCTTATTATTCTTCATAATATCTAGATAATCTATATATACTAGTCTTTTATCTTCTCTACATATATTTTTTAGAATACCTAATTCTTCATTAATAATAAAATATTTATCTTTATCTAAACTATATTTATTTATATCTGATGTATAATCTTTTTTTAATCTAAATGATAAATTACCTATAGTTTCATTAGTTACTTTCTTATCATTTACTATTTTTATTTCACTACCTATAGTAATACTATTATTATCTTTCACATAGTTATATATATTAAAGCTTTTATAACCTAAATAAGATAAAAATATTATTAATATAGTTAGTATGATAATTATTTTATTGCGCATATACTATCACCTATCCTAAATTATAACAAAAAAAGAGACTAATAAATAGTCCCTTTATTAATCTTTATAATTAGGATTGTATTCTTGTAGGTATCTTGTACTTTTACTATCTCTTAGTTTTTTTAAAGCTTTGGCTTCTATTTGTCTTATTCTTTCTCTTGTTACTCCAAATTCTTTACCTACTTCTTCTAATGTACGAGGCTCATTATTGTCAAAACCAAATCTTAATTGTACTATTCTTAATTCTCTATCTGTTAAAGTTGTTTTCATTGCTTTATTTACTAAGAGAGCCATTTCATTGTTTTCTATAACATCTGTTAATGTTTTATCATTATTATCAATGAAGTCTCCTATTTCATTACTATCTTCATCATTATCTTTATCTGGACTTACACTACAATTAAGACTTAATGTAGTAGTTTGTTGTTCTGTAGATAATATTTCATCTAGTTTTTGTTCTGATAGTTTTAAAGCTTTAGCTAATTTTTTCTTAGATGGTTTTTTATTATCTTTTATAGTTAAATACTTTTCCATTTTATTTATTTTAGTTAACATTTCATTAAAATGTACAGGTTTTCTAATCGCATTACCTTTATCTGCTAATGCTCTACTAATAGATTGTTTTATCCACCATGTAGCATATGTAGAGAATTTATTATCAAATGATAAATCAAATCTATCTACTGCAGTTAGTAAACCTATATTTCCTTCTTGTATAAGATCTAATAATTCTAATCCGTGACCTAAATAATTTTTAGCATTTTTAATAACTAATCTTAAGTTTTTTTCTATAAATTCATTTTTTGCATCTTCGTCGCCTGATTTAATCTTTTTAAGTAATTCTCTTTCTTCTTTATCAGATAAATCGTGTTCTTCTAGGCTTCTTAAATACATTTCAACGATATCTTCTTCATTATTATAGTTTTCTATATATTTCATATTTTCCCCTGCTTTTCATAGTCGTTCTAAATTATACCACAAAACTATAAAAAAAGGAAGAATTATTTTAATTCTTCCAATTTATTTAACACTTCATCAAATGTAGTTGCTTCAATTACTTTTATTTTTAAATCCTCATCTTTTACTATTTTCATAACGTCTTTATAGTTATCTCCTGATGGTACTATAAATACATCTGCATTACCAGCTATTGCTCCTCTTAGTTTATAATCTACTCCTCCTACTTCTCCTACATTACCTTCTTCATCTATTGTACCTGTACCAGCTATAGCTAATCCTTTAGTTATATCTTCATTTACTAATTGATTGTATATAGATAATGTTGTAAGTAATCCTCCACTAGGGCCAGACTCTGTTCTTTTAAATTTAAAAGTAATTTTAGGATCAGTATGATATAATTCTACTTTTTGTAGATATACACCTAATAATAATCTTCCATTTAAATCTCTTACTGGAGTTTCTATCATCTTTTCTTTATTATTTCTTAATACTTTGATTTTTACTTTTTGACCTACTTTTAATGAAGAAATATATTCATTATAATCAAATCCATCTATTTTATTACCATCTATTTCTAATACTTCATCTTTTACTTTTAGATGGCAACCATCCATTACACTTATAACATTATATTTAGTTGAAGTTAATTCTATATCCTTCCCTGCTTTAGTATAAGCTATATATGTTGCATCACTATTAGCTTTTTGTAGTAACATGTCACTTCTATAATTAATATCATTTTCACTATCATTATTATTATATTTATAAGTATCTACACTATTTCTAGACCAATTAGGTACTACATAACTTAATAAATAAGTTAATAATACTCCATCTGTTGTAGTTACATAACTTAAGTTAAGACTACCTTTAGATTCATAACCATCCTTTACTTCTATCCTTGAAGAGATATCATCTATACCTCCACCTATAATTATGTAATAATCCATTGGTACGTAACATAAAATTGCTATTAGAAATAGTACCATAAGATATTTATATTCATACATTAATAATCCTTTAAAACTATGTTTTAAGTCATTAATAAAATCCTTCATATTTTTCACCCTATTTAAATTATAACAAATAAAAGGAGATTTATGAAAAAAAGATTAATTATATTTTTTTTATTATTATTACTAGTATTTTTATTTATATTCTCTAATTATA
>JAUNMV010000002.1:0-38587 GCA_030531695.1 Bacilli bacterium
ATCAATATGTAATATACTTCCAGGTAAATAAAAATATTCACTTCTATCTAAATCTATATCATTAAAAGTATCATCTATAAAAGAATCATCATTTTCTTCTATATTATTAGTTAATCTTAAATCAGATAAATTTGAATCAGCACTTAATCGAACATTAACACCCTTTAAATAAGCTATATCATTATTAATATCTATAATTTTAAAAATAATATCATTATTATAAGAATCTCTAGTAACATAATCTCCAACTTTATAATTCAATAAATATCATCTCCATTTAAATATATGCAAAAAAAAAGAAAGTATTCTAAATACTATTAGCAATATCTACAAATACTTCCACTGATAATTGTTCTGCACGTACATTTAAATCATAATTATATTTACTTAATACATCACTTATTACATTAAGATCATAATTCTTTAAATTATTCTTTAGATTCTTTCTTTTAAATTGAAAACTATCTAACACAAGTTTTTGAAACTTATCAAAATCATTTAATTGTAATCTATCTTCTCTATTAGTAAAAGAAACTATTACACTATCAACATTAGGTACAGGTACAAAATTATTACGTGATACATTAAATTCCTTCTTAACTTTAAAATAATAATTTAAAAGAACAGTAATAGATCCATACTCTCTATTACCAGGAGATGTCGAAAATCTATCTCCTACTTCTTTTTGTACCATCATCACTATCTTATTAAAATTCAATTTAGAATTAATTAACTTCATTAAAATAGGAGTAGTTATATAATAAGGAACATTACTAACAAAATATAAATTATCATAATCATACTTATCCAAATCTTTTAATAAATCAGCCTCTAAGAAATCACAAAAATTAACATCTACATTATTTAAACCAACTAGTCTACTATATAATTCATCTTTTAAATCAGTATCTATTTCATAAGCAACAACTTGATCAGCAACATTAGCTAATTCTCTAGTCATAATTGCTCCACCAGGACCAACCTCAATAACTAAAGATTTACCAGTAATATTAGCACAACTAACTATATGTTTAACAATATTAACATCCTTTAAAAAATTTTGACCAAATTTCTTTTTAAATTTAACATCATACTTCTCCATACGAATCACCGCCAAAATTATATCACAAAAAAAGAAATAATTAAATCATTTCTTTTTTCTCTTTAAAACTATTAATATTTATACCAATTATTCCAAAAATAGGAATAACAATTAATACTATAAATCCTATTGGCTTATTTATAAAATCTTTTATATATCCTAACTTAGGAAATTTTAAAACTACTTTTCCATATATATTTCTAAAATCAACTACTGCAGAATCTTCTATTTTATTATTATCTCCTTTAGTTCTATATACTAAACTACCCGAAGAAATAGTTTGAGTACCTACAACCCTATGAGTAATAATAAGACCTTTATATCTATCATCAGTAGATTTAAATGTGATGATATCACCGATAGTTAATTCATTATCACTAACTCTTTTTACTAATACAGCATCTTTAACTTTAATAGTAGGAACCATACTCGGAGTAATAATAACATAACCACCTATTAAAGGTACAACATTATTACCCTTTTTTACATTATAAACAGTATCACCTATAACAATTAAGGCAACAAGAGAAATTCCCACAATAACTGTGAATAAAGCAATAAATAAAGCTTTAGTAATAAAATGAAAAAAGAACTTATATGTGTCTTTAGAAGAATAATCAGTTGAATTTTCTAAACCATGTATCTTCATCTTATCACCCTACTTTAATTATAATACAACTAAAATAAAAATCTAGTAAAATACATCAAGTAAACATTTAGTGTACAAAAAAAAGACATCTTATGATGCCTTTCCATGTACTTCTACATCTAAAACAATTTTATCAGTCATATTAGGAACATATAAACTAGTATTATCTACCCATGCACGTAATCTATAATTCTCACTAACTGATTTTTTAGTACTATTTGAATAGATAACCATAGAACCAGATTCAGCACCCAATTTTGACTTCTTGTTACTTAATTTAAGTTGAACAGGATTACCAGTTGAAGTAAATGTTCCACTCTTTAATTTTTCTAAATAAACTTTTATATTTTTTGTAGGAACAGTATTATCTTTATTAGGTTTAACAGATATTTCATAATCAATACCAGTAGCTTCATCTAAAGATACAGAAACAGTAAAATCAAAATAACTATCTGCTTTATTAATCTTCATACCACTAATATCATCTATTACTTGTACTGTTGTTATATTTAAAGAATTAGAATCATCAGAATAAGATAAATTAATATTTCCTCCTTCAAGTACTTTTTCTTGCACTTTTTTAGGAGCATTATAATAAAAATAACTAACAGCACCAACTAAACTAATTACCATTAAACTAGTAATTATTAAACCAACAACAAGTCCTTTAGAGACTTTACCCTTTTCATTATCCATAATAATTAATCAACCTCCACATTAACAACAAACTTTACTTCTTTTTCATATGAACCAATAGAATAAGCATCGCCTATCCATGAACGTAAAATAAAAGATTTACTCTCTTTAGATTTTATATAACCTCTATATAATCTTTTACCAGTAACTGAAGAACTAGATCCTTTTAACTTATAAAAAGTAGGAACTGCTTTACCATTAAATCCATCTACAGCTTTATTATTTCCATCAGTTAAATACAATTTAATAAAGTTAGAATGAACTAAGTTAGGATAATCTTCCATATCAACATATATTTCATAGAAAGTACCATTATCATATTTATTAGTTATTTCAAATTCATAATAACCTTGAACATTCTTATTATCATCATTATATTTAAAATCTTTTCCCATATTATCATTAAGTGGTAACTTATCAGTATAACTAATAATATTACTTTGAGATGAATTAACCTCTAGCTTCATCAAAGATTTTCTTTTTTGACTATTTTGAAGAAACACGACACTAATCGAAATACACATAATCACAATAAGAGAAATAATAATATAAATCTTAGTTTTTTTATGCATTTAAATGCACCACCTTACAAACCCCTATTATAAATAAAGTTTATCATCAATTATATTACAAGTCAAATAATTGAGACGTATTATTAAGGGTAATTTTAGATACTTCTTCATTAGAAATATCAAGTAAATTAGCTATATATTCAGCAATAATAGGAATATTCTTAGAAGAATTTTTCATACCTCTATAAGGTACTGGAGAAAGATATGGACTATCAGTTTCTAATAATACATTAGATAATCCAATCTCTTTAATAACATTACCTAAATTACTATTTTTAAAAGTAACAACTCCACCTATACCTAGATAATATCCCATAGATATATAAATCTTAGCAGTCTCAAGACTACCACTAAAACAATGTATATCTCCTTTTAAATTAAATTTCTTTAAACAATTAATAGTATCATTAGTAGCATCCCTAGAATGAATTACTACAGGTAAATTATATTCTTCAGCTAATTTTAATTGCTTTTCAAACAAAATAATTTGCGCTTCCTTTAATTCTTTAGAATAATGATAATCTAATCCTATCTCACCAATACCAACAACTTTAGGATGTGATAATTTATCTTTTAAAAACAATAATTCTTTTTCAGTAATAACTTCTACTTGATCAGGATGATATCCAATAGTAACATAAACATCTTCATATTTATCAGCAATATCCAAAGATTCTATTATAGAATCATAACTACATCCAGATATAATTATTTTACTAATACCAGCAGCTCTATTTTCTTTTATAACAGTATCAATATCATCATAATCCTCAACAGATAAATGACAATGTGTATCAATAAACATAAATACACCTCCATAATAATTATACAAAAAATAAGAGTCTAATTATAGACTCTTATATTATTTTTCAACTTCTATTCTTTGGAATAAAGCCTCAGGTTTATTTAAACTATATTCATTATCTTCTAAATAAGATAACTCTTTTCTATCATTACCTAATTGATTAGCAATCTTCTCACTAGTTGTTGGTATAAATACACTTAGTAATCTACCACATACTCTAATAGATTCTAATAAATTATAAAGTACAGTCTCTAATCTATCTAATTTAGATTCATCTTTTGCTAAAACCCAAGGAGTTGTTTCATCTATATACTTATTAGATGCTCTAAGTACTTTAAATACTTCATCAAATGCATCAGCTATAAATAAAGTATCAATCTTATTAGTTACTTTATCATATAAAGCATTAATATTATTAATAAATTCTTTATCAACATCTTCTACAACATTTTTATTAGTAATCTTTCCATCAAAATATTTATTACCCATAGAAATAGTTCTTTGAACTAAGTTTCCTAAAGTATTAGCTAAATCAATATTAACTTTTTCAATAAATTGTTCTCTAGTAATATTTCCATCTTGAGTTTGACTAACTTCATGTAATAAGTAATATCTAACAGTATCTAATCCAAATTCTTCTACATAATCATCTGCATATATTACATTACCTTTAGATTTACTCATCTTATCATTACCTGTTAATACCCAAGGGTGACCAAATATTTTCTTTGGTAATTCTAATCCTAAACTCCATAAGAAACAAGGCCAATAAATAGAATGAAATCTAACTATATCTTTACCTATAACATGTAAATCACAAGGCCATAACTTATTGAATTCTTCACTACTACCATCAGGATCATATCCTATTTTAGTAATATAGTTAGTTAATGCATCAAGCCATACATAAACAACATGCTTAGGATCAAAGTCTACAGGAATACCCCATGAGAAAGATGTTCTAGAAACACATAAATCTTGAATTCCAGGTTTAATAAAGTTGTTATACATTTCATTAACTCTAGATTCTGGTTTTAGGAAATCAGAATGATTCTTAAATAAATCCTCTAATCTATCTTGATATTTACTAAGTTTAAAGAAATAGCATTCTTCTTTTTCAGGATGTACATCTCTACCACAATCAGGACATTTACCATCAACTAATTGAGTTTCAGTCCAGAAAGCTTCACAAGGAGTACAATATAAACCATTATATTCACCTTTATAAATATCACCACTATCATACATTTTCTTAAAAATCTTTTGTACTATTTTTTCATGATCTTCATCTGTTGTTCTCATGAATACATCATAGTCAATTCCTAAAACATCATAAATTCTTTTTACTTCACCACTAATATTATCGACATATTCCTTTGGACTAACACCAGCAGCTTCAGCTTTCTCTTGAATTTTTATACCATGTTCATCAGTACCAGTTTGAAAATGAACATCATAACCTTGTAATTTTTTAAATCTAGCAATACAATCTGCAAGTACAGCATCATAACAGTTACCTATATGAGGCTTACCTGAAGTATACGCAATTGCTGTAGTAATATAATACTTATCCATAATATCCCTCCTAAAAATAAAAAAAGCATTATGCATAAGGACGTAAAACACGCGGTACCACCTTATTTCATAATACTTTTATTACACACTTGATAAGTTAACGCCTTAATACGTCTAAGCCTACATATCGACTTAGAAGTTCAGAAGCCATACTTTTATTATTTCATCTTGCTTACTTTCACCTTACTAAGCTCTCTAATAAAGATTCCATAACAAAGCTCTTCATCAACACTTTTCAAAAAAGTTATCTGTAATTTATCACAAAAAGTAAGAAAAATCAAGTGTTTTAAATAATAGAAAAAAAACACTATTTATAATAGTGTTTAAATATTATCTTTAAATAATCTAGAATTAGATATAGTAAATAAATATCTTTCTGTTTGTTCCTTAACTAAATTCATTAATGTAGTATCTTTTATTAATATTTTAATATCTACATTTTCAATCATCTGTCTCTCATAAATACCATTAATAAACTTTTCAATATCTTTAATAATCTTTTCTTTAATAGTACTATCTATATCTTCAACAAATACTTGATCTATCTTTTTAAAGAACTTTTTAGAACCATCTTCTAAAGAATCTTTTAATATTTTTCTTATACTTTTATTAACATTATTAAAATCTTTTTTTAATAACTTTATAACTGATTCAGAATCATTAAAACTATCTACTACACTAATTAAAGTATCATTTCTAGTTTTTTTTATTTTTTTAGTACACTTAAGTAATTCTTCCCTATAATTATCTAATAATGTACTAAGACCTTCAGTATTAAGTACAATTTTATTTTTTTTTGCCAAAGAAAGAAACTTAGATTTAATTAAATCCATAGAATCTAGAGGAGGTTTTTTTAATAATGATGTTAAATCCTCATCTGTTAAAACATTAGTATTATTCTTAATGGTTTCTATAATAGCACTCTTATATGTATTAAAATGTTGTTGTTTAATTTGTTCTATTTGATTCTCCATAATTTAACTCCTAGCATATTAAATTTAACTATTATTAAATAATTTAGTCAATAGAATTTCCTAAATTATCTAAAATTTTATTTAGTAAATCAACTAAATAGTAAATAGGGTGTTTTTCTAATTTAATAATATCAAGTACAATTATCATATTAGTACCCTTACTTAAGAATCTAAACATATTAGTAATATGGAAAGCATCCATAAATAATTGCTCAGTATCTAATTTCTTAACAATGTCTTCACCAAAGACTAACTCAATAGAGTTCTTTGTTTGATGAACATTTTTAACTTTAATTTTAGAAGCAAGTTTCTCAAACCATTCTTCATACATATAAATAATTAAATCTTCACTAATCTTACCAAATCTATCTTCAAGTTCTTTCTTAACTTCAGTAAATTTATCATAAGAATCAATCTCATTAATCTTTTTATGTATTTCAATCTTTAATTCATCTTCTTTAACATAAGAATCTTCAATATGAGTAGAAACATTAATAAGAGGTTGAGAATTATTATCATCTTCTTCAACGATAATATTCTTACGTCTATTAACTTCATCATTTAACATTTTTAAATATAAATCAATTCCTACACTATCAATAAATCCAGCTTGTTCACTACCTAATATATCTCCAGCACCTCTAATAGATAAATCACGAGTAGCAATACTAAAACCACTACCTAATTCAGTAAATTCTTTAATAACATTAAGTCTTTTAACCGCAGTCTCAGTAAGAGATTTAAAAGGTTTATACATAAGATATGCATAAGCAAACTTATCACTTCTACCTACTCTACCTCTTATTTGATATAACTGACTTAATCCAAATCTATCAGCATCTAAAATAATTAAAGTATTAACATTAGGTATATCAATACCTGTTTCAATAATAGTTGTACAAATTAATACATCATATTCATGATTAATAAAGTCATATAATCGAGACTCTAACTCATTTTTATTCATTTGACCATGAACAATTGTAACTCTAGCTTCAGGTACTAAATTACTAATCTTAGAAAACTCTTCTTCAATAGATTGTACCTTGTTATATAAGATAAACACTTGTCCATCTCTAGATAACTCTTTATATATAGCATCTTTAATAATTTGATTATTCTCTTCAATAACATAAGTTTGAACAGGAAATCTATTAATAGGAGGTGTCTCAATTAAAGATAAGCTTCTTATTCCAACTAAAGACATTTGTAATGTTCTAGGAATAGGAGTTGCAGTTAGAGTTAATACATCTACATTAACTTTATATTGCTTAATTTTCTCTTTATGTGCTACTCCAAATCTTTGTTCCTCATCTATTATTAATAATCCTAAATCTTTAGGTTTAATATCATCACTCAACAATCTATGAGTACCAATAACCATATCAATAGTTCCATCTTTTAAACCTTCAATTATATGATTAACTTCTTTAGGTGAAGTAAATCTATTAAGTAAAGCAATATTAACAGGAAAATCCTTAAATCTCTCAATAGCATTATCATAATGTTGACTTGAAAGAATAGTTGTAGGACATAAGAATAAAACCTGCTTAGAATCTAACATAGCTTTAAAAGCAGCAACAAAAGCAACTTCAGTCTTACCAAATCCTACATCACCACATAATAATCTATCCATAGGATTAGGTTTTTCCATATCATCTTTAATCTGAGAAATTGCTCTTACTTGATCTTTAGTTAAATCATAAGGAAAGGCATTTTCAAAATCTTGAGACATTTCATTATCCTTAGAGAAAGCAAATCCTTGTTTAGCTTCACGTTCAGCATAAAGTTTTAATAATTGATCTGCCATATCATTAATACGTTTTCGTACTCTAGCTTTAGTCTTTTCCCATTCAACACTATCAAGTTTATTAATTTTAGGAGATGAACCTTCTTGTCCAGAATATTTAAATAAGGTATCAATTTTCTCAACAGGTACATAAATTTTATCAGTACCTTGATATAAAATTTCTAAATAATCTTTAGAAATACCATTTAAAGATAAATTTTTAATACCATTATAAACACCTATACCATGTACATTATGTACAACATAATCACCTAAAGATAATTTAGATATATCTTTTAAACCAATACCATACTTAAAATTAGTATGATATTTCTTTTTATTATCAGACTTTTTAAATAATTCATTAGCAGTCAAAACAACTAAGTTTTCATAAATAAATCCTTGATTTAATTCAGACTCAATCATATTAACACTATTTAAAGAAATATTATCCATAGTTGAATCAATAACTTTCATATTTAATATAGATAATATTTTTCTTAATTGATACTTCTTTAAACATATTAATACAGTATATTTATCCTCAATTCTTTTTCGAATATATTCATTAATACGTTCAGAATCTTCATTAAAATTATTAATAGTATGTATATTTAAATTCTCTATAGAAGAAATATGATCATTAGAAATATTATTAATACTCATATAATACATACAATCATCATTAGTTACATCAACTAAATCAAACATATAATTACCCTTAAATTCAGTATCAGTATTAGTACGATATTCCAAAGTCTCATTAATAATACTTTTATAAGATAACTCCAACTGACTAAAATCTTTATATATAGTAATACAATCAGTAAGATAATCCTGTATAGAAGATACTTCTTCGTATAAAGGTAAATACTTTTGTTTATTAAAATGATTCTCATCAACCTTTTTGTCAGTAACAAATTCAGAATAAGGATTAATATCAATATATCTTAAAGTATCAATAGACTTTTGATTATCAACATCAAAATATCTAATAGATTCAATTTCATCACCAAAAAACTCTATACGTACAGGATATTCTTCACCTAAAGGAAAAACATCAATAACAAATCCACGTACAGCAAATTCACCAGTTTTATTAACTATAGTAGTTCTAACATAACCATCTGATACTAGTAAATCTATAATCTTATTAGGAGATATTTCATCATTAACCATTAATCTAAAAGTATGAGAAGAATAATTAAAAACTGTAGGTAGAAATCTTAAATATCCCATTAAATTTGTAATAACAATACGTTTATTAGAAGATAAAATGCAATTTAAAGTCTCTAATCTTGATATAGTTAAATCAGGACTAATAGCCAAAGCTTCACTAGTTAAAAAATCATCCATAGGAAACAAATTAACATTATCAGTATAATTAATTAAAGAAGAATACAAATTATTTGCTTCAAATAAAGAATTAACCACAACAAGTAAAGGTCTATCTTCCTTCTTTAATAAAGTAGATAAATAGACACAAAAAAACTCATCGGTTAAACCGGTGATACCCTTACCCTTTTTATAAGAAAAATTGAATTGATCAAAAAAATTCATCAAATCACCTATTCTTTTTATTATATTTATTCATTAATTGAGAAAATCCACAAGTAAAATAATCGTCAAATACATTAACTAATTCATCAAAACAATTATTAAGTACTTTTTTCTCCTCACTATTGAATTTAGATAATACATAATCCTTAGTATCATAATCATTATTTTTAGATATACCAATCTTTAATCTCTTATATTCTTGAGACCCTAAATTCTTCTCAATATCTTTTAAACCATTATGTCCACCAGAAGAGCCATTCATCTTTAACTTATAATTACCTAAAGAAAGATCTAAATCATCTGATATAACAAGAATATCTTCTAGATTAATCTTGTAGAAATCTACAAACTTTCTTACTACTCCTCCACTTAAATTCATATAAGATTGAGGCTTAACAATAATAACTTTTTCACTATTAATAACTAAATCACAATATAATCCATTAAATTTATTAGCCCAATTAACAGAAATACCTTTCTTATTAAAATAATAATCTACAAACATAAATCCCATATTATGTCTAGTATTCTCATATTCTTTACCAGGATTACCTAAAGCAACTATTAGTTTCATATTATCACTTCCCAACATGATATTCTTTATAAATAATAGACTTAGAAACTCCACGTTCCTTAGCTACAGTCTTTATCGCATCATTTGTACTCATACCATCTTTAATATATAAATCAACATGTTCAATAATAGATAAATCATCATAAGATACTTCTTCATGGTTACCATCTACTATAATAACAAATTCACCTTTTAGTTCATCAGCAATCTTAACTATCTCACTAAGTTTATTTCTTATTACTTCTTCATGTATCTTAGATATTTCCCTTTCTAAGCATACATATCTATCACCTAATATCTCTAACATATTAGATAAAGTTTCTTTTAATCTATGAGGAGCTTCATAAAAAATCATTGTATATGGATATTTTTTAAGAGATTCCAACTCTTTCTTTTGTTTAGATGATTTAGCATTTAAAAATCCATAAAATGTAAAAGGAGCAGGATTAATACCAGAATTAATTAAAGCAGGAACAAAAGCAGTAGCTCCTGGAAGAGAAATAACATTATATCCTTTATCAATAACTTCTTTAACAACAATAAAACCAGGATCACTAATAATAGGAGTACCTTGATCAGTAACTAATCCAATATTTAAACCCTTACTTAATTCATCAACCACATATGATTTAACTTTATCTTGATTAAACTCATGACATGCCACTAACTTCTTTTTAATATCATATTTATTTAGTAGTTTACTAGTTTCACGTGTATCTTCACAAAGTAATAAATCAACTGTTTTTAAAACATTTAATGATCGAATAGTAATATCATCTAAATTACCAATAGGTGTAGGAATTAAATATAAAGATGCACTATCATCATAACTTTTTTGACTCATTTTCTCACCTCATTTATAAGAGATTGATATTCTTCTGTCATAGAACCATCTAAATTATACATAACCAAAGGTGTATCAATTTTTAGACCAGACTTACCACACTTTTGTCCCTCTACTAAAACTAATGTAGAAGGTTTATCAATGTTTTCATAAACAAATTTAATTCTTTTTGGCTCTATATTATATTTACGCATAACATCAAAGATTTCTAATAATCTCTCAGGTCTATGTACTATATCAATATTACCATTATTTTTCAATATTTTTTTAGAAACACTAAATAATTTATCTAAATCCATTGTTAATTCGTGTCTAGCAATTTGTTTTTCTTTAGATAAATTTATGAAAGACTTTTCATTAAGTTTAAAATATGGAGGATTACAAAGAACTAAATCGAAATAGTTATTAAAGCTATCATCTAAATCGACAATGTCAGAATTAATTAATTCAATTTGATTATCCAAATGGTTATATTTAATTGATTCTATAGCCAAATCATAGCATTTCTTTTGTATCTCAACACCATATATTTTTTTTGAAGTTCTCTTACTTAGAATTAATGGAATAACTCCATTACCACAACCTAAATCAATAATAGTATTATCTCTTAATCTAACATTAGAATAATTAGCTAGTATAACACTATCTAGAGAAAAGCAAAAAAAATCCGGATCTTGATAAATACACAGATTTTTATATCCTAATATATCATTTAGTACCTTCATTTTTTTCATCCTTATTAAATTCAATAATTCCTTTATCCTTTAAATCAACCTTATAAGTTCCCCTTAAAATATCGATCTCAGTAACTTTACCCATACCAAAAGGAGTATCAGTAACCATTCCAACTTTAGGTAAATCTTTTTTTAATTCAGAATAAACTTCATTCTCATAACCTAAACAACAAAGTAATCTACCACAAGAACCATTAATTTTATTAGGAGAAAGAGCTAAATTTTGATTCTTAGCCATATTTATAGAAACACTATTAAAATCAGTAAGGAAAGAATTACAGCATAAAAATAAACCACAAGGACCAATACCACCTATTCTCTTAGCTTTATCTCTAACACCAACTTGTCTTAATTCAATACGACTATGAAATTTTTGAGCAATCTTTTTTGCAAGCTCTCTAAAATCAACTCTAGATTCAGAAACATAAGAAATAATTAATACAGATTTATCTAAATTATATTTAGCATCAATAAAACTCATATCTAACTCTAATGACTTACTTGTCTTTTTAGCAAAATCTAAAATTTTCTCTTCCTCAGAATCTAATTTAGAAATAAGTTTAACATCTTCATCTGTAATTATTCTATCAACTTTCTTTAAAGGTAAAACTAAGTTATCTTCCTTTTCCATATAATTACCTTTAATTATTCTTGCATCAAATAAACCAAGGTCAGTTTCTATAATAACCTTGTCATTAATTTTTAAAGATAAATTGTTATTAGACAAGTAATAAATATTCTTACTTGAATCAACGATTGCTGCTACTATCTCTACCATAAACTTCTCCTATAATTCTAGAATAAAATGAATCTAACCACATTTTAAAATTAATATTATATTCTAATTTTTGTTTTTCTATTTCAATTATCTTAACATATAAAATGATATCTTCAATATCTAATAGTTTTACTCTCTTAGAAATTTCTTCTTCACTTACTCCTACCAAATAAGATAAAAAACACTTTTCTATTTCAGACAATAATTTCTTAGTAATATTTTTATCAGTAAAAACTTCTTCATTTAAATATTTATAATCCAAAAAGAAATTCCTTTTCCTTATAAAATAATCTAATAAGTTTACTGTATTTTCAAATAAATCTGAATCTAAATTATAATCTGAATTTTTTAAGTTAAATATCTGACATCTAGATATAATAGTATCTAATAATAAATAACGATTAGTAGTTAACAATATAGCTACTATATCATCTTCAGGCTCTTCTAAAAACTTTAATAAAGAATTAGAAGAAGAAGCATTTAATTTTTCTGCTTCATTGATAATATATATTCTCTTATTATCTAACATAGATTTATTATTAAAGTCATTCTGTAAATCTATCAATTGCTGTTTCTTAATCCAATTACCATCAGAAGAAATTATCCTAAGATCAGGATAATTATCAACATCTATTAGATTACAAATATTACATTTAGTACAGTTTATTTTATCTAAAGACTTATCTTTATTCTTACATAAAATTAGTTTAACTATTTCTTTAACAGTTTTTAAACCTTCATTACAATCATCAACTTCAATTAAAATAGCATGAGGTAACTTATTATTAATAATAATATGCTCTAATATTGAAAGATTCCCATTTAAAGCATCAACCATAAAACACCTCCTACTATAATAAAGTCTTATATATAACTAAAACTATAAATCCAGGTATACCTAAAAATGTAACCAATGCAACAGTAATAATATTAATAGGTATAATCAAATTAACATAAATAGCTAATAAATTATATGTATACAACAACACAAAACTTAAAACTATTCTTTTTAATAATTTCATAATAATCACCTATTAGAGATTATGAAATTAAATACAAATTATTCAACAGATTTTCTATCATTAAGAGCTCTCTCAAGTGTCAAACTATCAATAAACTCTATATCAGCACCAATAGGTATACCACTAGCTAATCTAGACACCTTAATATTTAAACCATCTAAAACCCTTTTTATATAAAGTGATGTAGTTTCACCTTCAATACTAGGCTTAAATGCAAAAATAACTTCATCAAAATGTTCTT
Source organism: Bacilli bacterium (assembly GCA_030531695.1). Lineage (GTDB taxonomy): Bacteria > Bacillota_I > Bacilli_A > RF39 > UBA660 > RUG14891. Next base: position 13,916 of record JAUNMV010000002.1, read on the forward strand.
TTTCAATTCTACTTAATAATTTATCAATACCAATATCCTCTGGATTAATACCTTCTAATGGAGAAATAAGACCATCAAGAACATGATATTTTCCACGAAAAATACCTAACTTTTCAAAAAGAAAAACACTTTTTGAATCTTCAACAACACACAACATATGTTCGTCTCTATCATGGTTCATACATATATAACATAGATCATTGTCAGTTAAATTATTACAAACAGAACATTTATGAATAGTACTTTTTACATCATTAATACTATTAGAAAAGAATTCAGCTTGTTCATCATCTAAATCCAAGACAGAGAAAGCTAATCTTTCCGCTGTCTTAGAACCAATACCAGGTAATAACTTAAATGATTCAATTAAATTTTTAATACTATCTGGATACATAGTTATTAGAATAATCCTGGGATATTGCCGAATTTACCCATTTTCTTTTCTGTAGTATCATCAACTTTTTTTGCTGCTTCATTATAAGCACTTTTAATCATATCTTGAAGCATATCAATATCATCACTATCTAAAGATTCTTGTACCTTTAATTCAACATCAGAAATCTCCTTAGTACCTTTAATAGTGATCTTAATCATAGCATTTTCACCAACAAAGTCACTTTTATCGATTTCATCCTTAATTTTCATCATATCTTTTTGTAAAGCTTGCGCTTGTTTCATCATTGCTTGTATATTCATATATCCTCCTATTTTATCTCAACAATATCAGCACCAAATATTTGTACTGCATTATTACTTATTATATCATCATTTTTTTCTTCAATAAATATCTCTGCTGGTTCATCTTCTAACTCATAAGAACCACCAGATTTAATTGTCTTAATATAATCATTTTTAATATCATCCCAATAAGCATCTGATATAATCGCAATTTTCTTATTAGAATTAGTAATTTGATTATAAACATCATTTAATTTATGAATCTCAGCCAAATTTTGTTTAACTATAGAATCATATTCAAAACTAATAATTATATTATCTTCACTAACAGCTCTAATCTTAGAATCTAAAATAGAACAAGCAAGATACCCAATATCAGAATCAAATGTATAATCATTAAAAATATCTATATTAGAAATTTCTTTCATTAATAACTGTTTATTAGCCTTAGCTAAAGTATTGTGAACACGAATTTTTATAATTTCATCTAAATTAGTAATTTTATTCACAGAAAGTTGTGGATTATTTAAATTACTATTTTCATTAGATGAAGAAGCATCATAATTACTAGTTACATCCTCTTTTGTAGTAATTTTTTTGTTATCTTCAACATCTACAATTTCTTTGTTTTTCAATGGTTTAAGAGTTTTTTCATCATAACCAACAGGTTTAATTTCAGGCTTATTAGTAACACCACTATCTACCTTATTAGATATAACTGGCTGAGAATTCACGTTAGAGTCATTCATAAATTCTAATAAAATCATCTCTATATATATAACAGGATTAGAACTCTTCTTAATCTCTACTAATTTTTCATTTATTAATGAAACTAATTTGTGAATTTTTAAAACATCAAATTCACATGGAATATTATCAGTATAAAACTTAACAATTTTATCACGCATAAAGCGCATCAATTTTTCTAAAATTGTAATTAAATTTTTACCTTGCTCATTATACTTTTTTATAGAATTTAAAACTAAACTATATTCAGAGTTAAAAATATTTGAAAAAAATGAAGCGAGTTCTGCGTTCGTTAATGAACCATTTACATTAGCATAATCATCTAAAGTAATTTTAGAATCAGAATAAGAACGTAACTGATCTAAAGAACTTAAAGCATCACGCATACCACCATCGCAAGAATAAGAAATTTCATCAATAACAGAATCATCTATATCAATTTTTTCTTTATCACATATTTTCTTAAGATTAGATGCAATTTTATCTGTGGAAATTCTTTTAAAAGAGAAACACTGACATCTAGAAATAATAGTTTCAGGTACTTTTTGTGGATCAGTAGTAGCTAAAATAAAAATTACATGTTCAGGTGGCTCCTCTAATGTTTTTAATAATGCATTAAACGCACCAATTGATAACATATGAACTTCATCAATAATATATACTTTATATTTTAATTCAGATGGAACTAAAGATATTTTATTTTTTAATTCTCTAATCTCATCTACTCCATTATTTGATGCCGCATCTATTTCTATAATATCAACACATTCTTTTTCATAAGAATTAAGACAATTTTTACATTTTCCGCACGAATTACCATCAACTGGTTCTAAACAATTAAGTGATCTTGCAAAAATCTTAGAAATACTAGTTTTTCCAGTACCTCTAGGACCAAAAAACATATAAGCATGACTATATGATTTATTTTTAATAGAATTTCTTAAAGTCTGAACAATAGTTTCTTGACCATAAACATCATCAAATGTAAAAGGCCTATATTGTCTATATAAAGCTTTATACATATATATTCCTCCAAACCACAATTATTATATCATAAAAAAACAAGAAATTTATTTATTCCTTGTTAAATTAAAGAAATCTGTTAATATTTTTTTACCTCGATCTGTATCTAAGTCGTTAACAAGATTTACTTGTGGATTAGATTTATCAGTAGATAATATTTCTTTAACTCTATTGTGGATATTTTGATCATCATTAGATATAGCACAATAGATATTTCTAATACGACATTGTTTAAGAGCAGCAGCACACATTTCGCATGGCTCTAACGTAATATATATATCGCAATCAATCAATCTCCAATTGTTTAATTTGTCAGAAGCATCACGAATCGCAATTAATTCGGCATGATCAAGCACACACTGTGAATATTCTTTAGAATTATGTGCTGTGGAAATTATTTTTCCATCTTTCACAATAACTGCACCTACTGGCACTTCATTATTGTGGAAAGACTTATATGCTTCTTCAAAGGCTACATCAAAATATTTCATATCCATATATATCACCTATTTTTTTATAAAATAAAAAGTGCACATGGAAGTTGGACCTTAAGGCTGCTACCTTCCGATCCTGACCTGGTTCAATCGCATCCATTGCACGAATATATTGTATTATAATTGAATAGCTTTGTAAATAAAAATGTTTCACGTGGAACATTTTTTTTGTTTAATAAGAAGAATAAAGCATATATACAGTGGATAATTGTTTAATAATGTTTCACGTGGAACATAATAGCTCACTAAATAAATAAATATACTTTCAGTAGAAAATGTTTCACGTGGAACATCAATCGATAAATCAAAATAATTGTGTAATTGTTGATTAACTTTTTAAGCATTAAATAATAAAATAATGTTTCACGTGGAACATGCTAATAAATATTGTGGAATATGTATTATTATTTTCTGGGAAATATATATTATTACTTAAAAATTATTTCCCGGGAAATAATTTGATGTGGAAATAATGTTTTTTTATAATTTATTTTATTTCCCGGGAAATAATTAATACTATTTAAATGCATTTTGAGAAAATTTAATGTATAACTTATTTATTCTAAAAAAATAAATCTCTCTAAATGCATTATTTAAAAATATTTATTGTGGAAACTATATTAAGTAAAACAATAATGCAAATTGTGGAAAAAATATTTTAACAAAAGTAAAACGCAATATGTGAATAAAAATATAAAAAACAAAACGTATTGTGTTAATAAAAATTTATAAAAAGTATTGAACGCATTATGCGTGAAAAAAATATCAAAAAAAATCTAACGCATTGTGCGTTAGACTTCTTTTATCATTTATTCAGTCTCTTCTTCGCTTGTTTGCTCAACTACATCAGATACTTCTGTATCAGTATCAATTGATTCAGAATTAACATCATCATTTGAACTTTCTTCTTCTTTTTCTACAACAGCTACAGATGAAACTATTTGATCATCTTTCAAGTTAATAAGTCTTAAACCTTGAGTAGCACGTTTTAATATAGATACTTGAGATAATGGCATCTTCATTACTACACCACTATTTGTAATAAGCATTAAATCATAATTTTCAATGTCATTTACCTTTTCAAGATCAGTCATTAAACCATTCTTATCAGTAACATTATATGCTTTAACACCTTTACTTCCCCTATGAGTTAATCTATATTCACTTATTGGAGAAATCTTACCATATCCACTTTCAGTAACTATTAGAATTAAATCTTCTTCATTTACTACATCTGCTCCAACAACAATACTTCCATCTAAATCCATACCTTTAACACCAGCAGCAGATCTTCCCATGACTCTTACTTCATTTTCATCGAATCTATTCATCTTACCATTCTTAGCTCCGATAACAAGAATATTTTTTCCACATGTCTTGTTTACACTAATTAACTCATCATCATCTTTTAAACTAATGGCAATTTTACCACTCTTACGTATATTTTCAAACTCATTAATATCAGTTCTCTTAACAAGACCTTGTTTAGTAACAAAGGCTAAATACTTAATATCTTCATCATTTGAAACATTTATTATCGAACTAATGTTCTCTTCTTTTTCTAGTGGTAATAAGTTAATAATTGGTAATCCTTTTGACTGTCTAGAAAATTCAGGGATTTCATATCCTTTAATTCTATAAACTTTACCTTTATTTGAGAAGAACATTACATGATCATGTGTTTTTAAAGAAATCATTTGATCAACAATATCTTCTTCATTAGTTGTCATACCTTTAATACCTACTCCACCTCTATTTTGTGTTTTATAAGTATCTTTTCTTAATCTCTTAATATAACCATTCTTAGTTAATGTAATAATTACATCTTCATTAGGAATTAATGATTCATCTTCAATATAATCAATTGCTGTCATATCAATATGTGTTTTACGCTCATCTCCGTAACGTTCTTTAATATCTAGTAATTCTTCCTTGATTACACCTAAAACACGCTCATCGCTAGCTAAAATAGCCTTTAATTCAGCAATTTGAACTAATAAATCATTTAATTCATTTTCAATTTTCTCTCTTTCTAATCCAGTTAAACGACGTAACTTCATTTCAAGAATTGCATTTGCCTGAACTTCAGTTAATTTAAAGTTAGTCATTAAACCTTCTTTAGCTTCATCATCAGAAGCAGCACCTCTAATTAATTTAATAACAGCATCAATATTATCAAGAGCAATCTTTAATCCTTCTAAAATATGAACTCTTTCTTCACATTTATTTAAATCAAATTTTGTTCTTCTGATAATAATTTCTTTTTGGAACTCTATATATTTAGAAATAATATCAATTAAACCTAAAGTCTTAGGAGTTCCTTGATCTAACATTAAGAATATAATTCCATATGTCTTTTGAAAATCTGTATGTTTATATAATTGATTTAAAATAACTTGTGCATTTGCATCCCTTTTTAAAGAAATAGTTATTTTAATTCCTTCTTTTAAATCTGAATGATAATCTGAAATACCCTCAATTGTCTTATTGTGAACTAATTCAGCAACTTTATTTTTTAAATCTAATGTATTAACACCATAAGGAACTTCATCAATTACAATAAATTGTTTACCATTTTCTTCCTCTATTGTAGCTTTACTACGAATAGTAATTGAACCTCTACCAGTTTCATAAGCTTGTCTAATACCACTATTACCTAAAATAATAGCTCCAGTAGGGAAATCTGGTCCTTTAATATGTTGCATCATTTCATCTAATGTAATATCAGGATTATCAATATAAGCAACACATCCATCAATAACTTCACTTAAATTATGAGGTGGAATATTAGTAGCCATACCAACAGCAATACCAGTTGTACCATTTACTAATATATTAGGGAATCTAGAAGGTAAAACTGAAGGTTCTCTTTCACTTTCATCAAAGTTAGGAGTAAAATCAACAGTTTCTTTATTAATATTTCTAAGTAATTCAAGAGAAATCTTAGATAATCTAGATTCTGTATAACGCATAGCAGCAGCACCATAACCTTCAATATTACCAAAGTTACCATGACCATCTACTAACATATAACGATAAGAAAAGTCTTGAGCCATTCTTACCATTGCTTCATAGATTGAAGAATCACCATGTGGGTGAAATTTACCCATAACATCTCCAACTATTCTTGCACTCTTCTTATGAGGTTTATCAGGAGTATATCCTGAAGAATACATTGAGTATAAAATTCTACGATGAACTGGCTTTAAACCATCTCTTAAATCAGGTAAAGCACGAGCTACAATAACACTCATTGAATACTCTAAGAATGAGTCTTCAACTTCTTTTACTATATTATTTTTCTCTAAACGATCCATACCTAACCTCCTATATATCTAAGTTTTCAACATACGTTGCATTAGTTTCAATAAATTCTCTACGAGGTTCAACTTCTTCACCCATTAATTTATTAAATACTTCATCAGCAGCTTGTGTATCCTCTACTGTAATTTGTCTTAATATTCTCTTATTAATATCCATAGTTGTTTCATTTAACTCTTCAGCATCCATTTCTCCTAAACCTTTCATACGAGCTATATCGTATTTAGTATTAGGTGATAATGTAGCTAAGTATTCATCTCTTTCTTGTTCATTTAAAACATATTTTATAACTTTACCATGTTTAATACAGAAAAGAGGAGGTTGAGCAGCATATACATGTCCTGCTTCAACTATAGGTCTAAAGAAACGATAGAATAATGTTAGAAGTAATACACGAATATGACTACCATCAACATCAGCATCTGTCATTATTATAATTTTATGATATCTAAGTTTTGATAAATCAAATTCTTCGCCAATACCTGTACCAAAAGCTGTAATAATTGTTCTAATTTCTTCATTAGATAAAGCTCTATCTAATCTAGCTTTTTCAACATTTAATATTTTACCTCTTAAAGGAAGTATTGCTTGAGTCATTGAATCTCTACCTTTTATAGCAGAACCACCAGCAGAATCTCCCTCGACTAAGAATATTTCACATTCTGTAGCATCTTTACTCTTACAATCAGAAAGTTTTCCATAGAAGTTAGTGACATCTAAGTCCCCTTTTCTTCTTGTTAATTCACGAGCCCTTTTAGCTGCAACTCTTGCTCTACTAGCTGTCATTGCTTTATCAACAATAATTCTAGCTTGATCAGGATTTTCCATTAAGAATCTTTCAAATGCCTCTGAGAAAACATCATTTGCAACTCTTCTAGCTTCAGCATTACCAAGTTTAGTTTTAGTTTGTCCTTCAAATTGAGGATTAGGATGCTTAATAGAAATTATCATTGATAAACCTTCTTTAACATCATCACCAGAAAGATTATCATCTTTTTCTTTTAATATATTATTATTTCTAGCATAATTATTAAGAATTCTAGTTAAAGCTGTTCTAACACCTTCTTCATGAGTACCACCTTCAGGAGTAATAATGTTATTAACAAATGAATAGATACTAGAGTTGTAAGTTTCATTGTATTGTAAAGCAACTTCAAGTTCTATATCATATGTAGTCTCATTATCTTTAGGTCCAACTTTAACACTTTGTTGTCCTTCAACATAAATAATTGATTCATGAATAGGTTTCTTAGTAGCATTAAGCATTTGAATATATTCAATAATTCCACCTTCATAATAGAAACTATCCTTTTTATCTTCTTCTCTCTCATCATATAATGAAATTCTTAATCCTTTATTTAAGAAAGCAAGTTCTCTCAATCTTGTTCTTAATACATCGTAATCATATACAGTAGTTTCAGTAAAGATTTCATCATCTGGTAAGAAATGAACAGTAGTACCAGTTCTATTCTCATCACATTTATCAATTACTTTTAATTGATCTTCTGGTTTTCCACCTTTACTAAATCTTTGATAATAAACATTACCATTCTTATATACTTTAACTTCAAGCCAATCACTTAAAGCATTAACAACACTGGCACCAACACCATGTAGTCCACCAGATACTTTATATCCGCCACCACCAAATTTACCACCAGCATGTAATACTGTATAAACTGTTTCAACAGTACTTTTACCAGTCTTTGGATGGATTTCTACAGGTATACCTCTACCATCATCCTTAACAGTAATACTGTTATCTTTACCTACAATTACTTCGATATGTTTACAATAACCAGCTAAAGCTTCATCAATAGCGTTATCAACAATTTCCCATACTAAATGGTGTAATCCACGAGATTCAGTACTACCAATATACATTCCTGGACGTTTTCTTACAGCCTCTAAACCTTCAAGTACTTGAATGGCAGAAGCATCATATTCTCTTTCAACTTTTTCTTCCATATAACTTCCCTACTTTCTCACTATATTTGCATTCTTAACTTCAAAAATAAAAGCATCATCTAAATTTTTCTTATTAATATTCTTTAAATCAGTGGTTGTAATAATACTTTGTATTTCAAAATCATTTATAAGTTTAAGAAGCTTATTTCTCTTTTTTATATCTAGTTCACTAAATATATCATCCAACAACAATACAGGATAAAAACCAGAAATATTTTTAAATATAGGTATCTCAGATAACTTAAAACATAAGATTGCAATCTTTTGTTGACCTTGAGAACCATATATTTTTAAATCTTTACCTTGATAATTAAATATTAAATCATCTCTATGAGGACCATACATAGTCATACCATACTGTAATTCTCTATTATAGTTCTTATATAATTTATGTTTCAGTTTTTTTCTTATAGATTCATAATCATATTCTTCTAATTCAATATTATCCACATATTGAATAGATAAACCTGACTCCCCTGAAATATATTTAAAATTATCATTTATTGATTCATTTATAAAATCTATATATTCCTTACGTTTTTGATAAATTAAAATAGCTTTTTCAATTAATTTATCAGTTAGAACATCTAAATAAGTCTTATCTGCAATATTATTGCTATAAAGTATTTTTAAATATTCATTTCTAGTTTTTAAGATTTTATTGTATTCATTATATGTATTTAAATAAGATTTAGAAATTTGAGATAATTGAATATTCAGCAAATTTCTTCTGATATTAGGTGATCCTTTAACTATTTCTAAGTCATCAGGAGTAAAAACTATTACATTTAAATTTGATATATAATCTGCAATTTTTCTAATATTTGTTTTATTAATATAAAGTTTCTTCTCTTCATTCGTTAACTCTACTTGTAGTTTAGAAATAAGTTTATCTTTTTTTATTACTCCTTCAATTTTACTCTTAGATTTACCAAAAGTAATTATATTAGGATTATTAACAACTCTGTGTGATTTAGTCAAAGCAAGAATAACAATTGATTCGAGAATATTAGTCTTTCCTTGAGCATTATCACCCACAAAAATATTCATTTTTTCATTTAATTTAACACTTGCACTTAGATAATTTCTAAAATTAGTTAAATTAATTTTACTTATACGCATTTTTACCCGTTAAAAAGAACCATATAATCACCTATCCCCTAAATCAGTATTCCTATACATACAAGACCTATTATACCACAAACGCGCTTAAAAAGCACTAAAAAATAGCCTAGAAAGGCTATTTTATTTATTTTTTCTTGTACGAATTGTGTAATCTAGTCTAGTTGCTCTAGAAATTTGATTTTCTACAGATCTAAAACTAACTGGAACAATAATTTCTTTACCATTATCAAAGATAATTTTAGTGTTATTTGAATCAATTTTTATATATTTTTGTACATGACTTAATGAAACCCAAACACAATCTTGTGATAAAGGAGACGTTGTTGGGAATAATATTATATGATCACTATCATCAACTAATATTGGAACTTTATATTCAGCACCCAATATACTTTTAGCTCCCTGTTTTCTACCTTCATAACTACTTCCAAAATATAAACAACTTGATTCCATTACTTCATATGGAGTCTGATCAACAAGATATCTCTCATTATCTTCATATACAAGACTTCCATTTTTTTCATTAGGTACAACAGCTAAAGTACCCTTACTAACTTCATAATTCATAAATTTCCCCCCTGAGAACTAATTCAGCTCTCGAAAAAAGGATAACAAAGGAAATTGTCGAATAATGACGAATTTTGTCGAATGTAGTAAAAAAATAAAAAAATCCACAAAAATTGTGGATTAAATTAATAAGTTCTAATAGGTAAAACTAATTGAGTAAGAGTTTCATCTTCTGTTGATTTAATTAAGATAGGTTTAACTTCACCTACAAAATGAATATCCACAGTTTCTGTTGAAAAACTCTTTAATGCTTCCATCATATATTTAGCACTGAATGAAATCTTAATATCTTCACTATTATTCTTTGAAATAGGCATTTTTTCTTCTACTCTACCTATTTCTGCAGAACTACTTCTTAAAATTAAAGTGTTTCCAGAAGTTTCAAGTGTAACAATGTTCTTTTCTTTATCACTAGTTAAAATACTTACACGATCAATTACATCATAAAATGCATTTAATGAAGTTGTAACAACTAAGAATGAATCATCTGGTAATAAATTAGATGTATTAGGATAAGTACCATTAATTAATCTAGATTCAAATTTTAAATTACCAGTTTTAAATAAAATTTTATTACTAAAGATATGTAATTCAACATCTTCTTCATCATCAGTTAAAATTCTTGAGAATTCAATAATATTATGACTAGGAATAACTATATTATAATTTTCTTCACTTGCTTTATCTAATTTAACAACTTTTCTAGCTAATCTATAAGAATCTGTAGAGTTACATTCTAATACATCCCCTACTATATTAAAGTTTAATCCAGTTAAAACAGGTTTACTTTCTTCATTAGATGTAGCAAAAGCTGTTTGATTAACTATAGCTTTAAAAGTACCAGCTTTAATATTAACTTTCTTTTTACTTTCTTCTAAACCAATATTAGGATATTCACTTTCACTAATACCATTTAAATTAAATTCACTATTTTCTGTGTAAATTAATATCTTTAATTCATCAATAACTTCTATATTAATATACTTATCAGGTAATTTTCTAACTATATCTAATATATATTTACCTTGAATAATAATACTACCTTCACTTTCTACAGTAAAATCATCATCATTATTAGATTCTATAGTAGTTTGAATAGTTATATCATTATCACTAGCTGTTAAAGTTAATTTTTTCTTTTTTAATTCAAATTTTATTCCTGCAAGAACAGGTATTAAGTTCTTAGTTGAGATTGCTTTTGAAACTTTATTTAAAGCATCAAGTAATAGTTCCTTTTTAATTGTTAATTTCATATTTATTCCTTCTTTCTGTTTTTTATTATTATTTTTACTGTGGAAAATGTTGAAAACTAATTAATTATATTATATACCAACAAAAAGTTATCAACAATACCTGTGGAAAACTTGTGGATTACTAGAAGTTTTACACAAGCCCAATATCTTTTTTTAGTTTTTCGATAATATTAGCTAAATCTTTATTAACTTTTATCTCATTTTCTATCTTTTCTACAGAATGCATTACAGTAGAATGATCTTTTCCACCAAACTCTATTCCAATCCTTGGAAATGACTCATTAGTCATTACTCTACATAGGTACATAGCAATTTGTCTAGGAAAAGAAATATTAGAACTCCTCTTTTTACTCCTTATATCTTCGACAGATATTGAGAAATACTCAGATACTATTTTTTGGATTCTATGAACATCGTTCTTCTCCCCTATTCCTTTACTAATAGTATCTTTCAATGCTTCCATAGCTAAATCCAAAGTAATTTTAGCACTACCCATCATTGATGAATAAGCAACTACTCTTGTAATAGATCCCTCTAACTGTCTTACATTTGTACCAGTATTTGATGCAATATACTCTATTACATCATCAGGTATTTCCTTTTCTAATTTCTCAGCAATGATCTTTTTTCTAACAATAGCTGATCTTAATTCAAAATCTGGCGGAAATATATTTACTTCCAATCCCCAAGTAAATCTTGTTCTTAAACGATCTTCTAACACTTTTAAATCATTTGGTGATCTATCTGAGGAAATAATAATTTGCTTACTATCATTATACAAATTATTAAATGTATGGAAAAATTCTTGTTGAGTTTTAGTAGCTCCACCAAGAAATTGAATATCATCTATTATGAGGACATCAATATTTCTATATTTATTTTTAAAGAATTCAACATAGTTGAAATTTGTTTCTAAATCATCTTTTCTATTAGTTTTAATAAAATCTTGTATAAATTGTTCACTTGTTACATATAATACTCTTTTATCTGTAGTCTTTGTAATATAATTACCAATAGCATGCATTAAATGAGTCTTACCTAAACCACTTTCTCCATATAAGAATAAAGGATTATACATCTTACCAGGATTTTCAGCTACAGATAAAGCTGCAGCATGTGCAAATTTATTACTGTTACCTACTACAAAGTTATCAAATGTATATTGAGACTTTAAGTTTGAATTAACAGCCTCTACTGGTTCGTTTTTATTATTTGAAGATAATTCATGACTCTCATCTTTTGGAACCATCTCCTCTATTTCTTCATTTAATATAAATATTAATTCACAATACGCACCAGCAATATTATTAAGTTTTTCCGTAATTAAATCAGTATAGTTTTCTGTTAAATGTTTTTTATGTATAGCCATAGGAACTATAATATAAGCTTTTTGATTTTCAATTTTTAAAAGTTTAGTTTCTTCAAACCAGGTAGTATATGCTAGATTAGATAGTTCTTCTTTAACATCAGATAAAAAAGTTGTCCAAATTGAATCGTAATTCATTTCTACCATCTCCCCTGATTTGAAATTTCGATTATTAGTGTAACCTAAAAGAATAAAAAAAGGAATATATTTTTCAAAAAAAACAAAATTTGTGCAAAACTCTGTTTATAACTATATCAACAAATTGTGAATAAAAATTTTCAACAACTTATCCACAGAATTATCCACAAATAAAACTATTGAAAAATAAAGCAATAATATAGTTTTCCACATTTTCCACAATTTATAATTCACAACCTATACTTATATTATACACAGGGATGTGGAAAGTGTTGAAAACTAATTTCCACATTTATTGTTGACAAAAATACAAATATTTTATTATAATAAGGTGGATTTATGTCTGGAGGTGGAGTAGATGAAGAGAACATATCAACCAAACAATCGTAAAAAAGCTAAAAAATTAGGTTTTTTTGCACGTAAGAAAACAAATATTTTAAATCGTCGTCGTCGTAAAGGACGTAAAAGTCTATGTAAATAGAATACCGCTGCTCAAACAGTGGTTTTTTACTCTTTATATATATAAAGATAATAGGGTGATTTATTATGAGAAAATTATATATTGTTCAAAGGCATGATGAATTTGATGCAATAATAAATAACTGCCCATCTAAAAAGAGTAACAGTTTTGTTATATATTATAAGGATAATAATTATAAATATGATAGATATGGTATTTCAGTAGGGAAGAAGCTAGGAAACGCCGTAGAAAGAAATTCTTATAAAAGAAAAATTAGAGCAATAATCGATAATTACAAAAAAAACTATGTTAATCAGAAAGATTATATTATAATATTAAGGAGAAGTGCAAAAGATAAGTCTTTTCAAGAACTTGAGAGTGATTTTAACAATTTAATGCACAAGATTAGAAAGGATTTTTGTAATGAAGAAAAATAATAAAATATTAAAGATTATTGTAGTAATTTTATTAGTAATGTTAACCACAGGTTGTACTAAGACATTAACTGATTCTAATAAGAAAGCTGTTAAGAATGAAACAACAGGGCAAAATTTAACTGAAAATATATTATGCCAACCAACAAATAAAACAACAATTAAAGCATATGAAGATAATGGAGTAGATATTACAAAATTACCAAAATGTACTGAATTTAAAGTAACATCTGGTAAGTATGAAGGTCTATGGACAAGCTTATTTGTAAAACCATTAGCTTATCTATTAATATTATTAGGAAAGAATATTGGTAATTATGCTATTTCATTAATAGTTGTAAGTTTAGCAATTAGATTAATTGCATTCCCAATAACAAAAAAAACAGCCTTACAATCAGAATTAATGAAAAAAGCTCAACCAGAATTGAATAGACTTCAAAAGAAATATGAAGGTAAGCAAGATCAAGAATCAATGATGAAACAAAATCAAGAAATGATGGCAATTTACAAGAAATATAATATTAATCCTATGGCTGGATGTATATTTGCAATGTTACAACTACCATTATTTATAGCATTCTTTGAAGCAGTTCAAAGAACTCCAGCTATATTTGAAGATAAATTCTTAGGATTACAATTAGGTACAACACCTAGTGTTGGTATTGGAACACCTACATTCTATGCATATGCATTAGTAATTATATTAATAGGTGCTACAACATTATATTCATTCAAAATGAATGCAACAGGAAATATGCAAGATCCAGCAATGAAAATGATGCCTATGTATATGTCAGTAACAATTATAGTAATGGCTTTATTTATGCCTTCAGCACTAGGATTATACTGGATTACATCTAATGTGTTTACAATAGTTCAAAATATATTAGTTAAAAGGAGTAAAGAAGCAAATGGAAAAGCATAGTTATACAGGAAAAACTAAAGAAGAAGCAATAATTAATGCAAAAGAGGATTTACAAGAGGTTGAAACTAATTTAATCATTAGAGAAGTGGGAACACAAAAGGGTGGTTTATTTAAATCTTCAAAAGTAGAAATAGAAGTAATTGAAAAAAGAGAAGTAGTAAGATATATCAAAGAATATATCATTCAATTATTAAAAGAATTAGGATTTTCTGCTCAAGTTGAATTGAAAAATAAAGATGAAGTTCCAACATACATGATTTACTCAGATAATGATGCACTATTAATTGGTAAAAATGGTAAGAATTTAAAAGCTCTTTCATTTTATGTAGGATTACATATCAATAAAATGATAGGAAGAAATTTTAGATTTATTATTGATATAAATGAATATAATAAGAAAAGAGAAAAAAGAATTGAAAGTTTAGCTAAAAGAGTAGCTAAAGAAGTTGCTCAAACAAAGATTGAAGCTAAATTAGATGCTATGAATTCTTATGAAAGAAGAATAGTACATAATGTATTAACTAATAATAAGAGAGTTTATACAGAGAGTGAAGGCGAAGAGCCAAATAGATGTGTAGTAATTAAACCAAAGGAAGATGAATAATCTTCTTTTTTTTATTTTAAATATGTGCTATAATATGTTCGATATTGGAGGGGATCCTAGATGAATGATACTATTTGTGCTATTGCAACTAGTCAAGGAGTAGGGGCAATTTCTATAATTAGAGTTAGTGGAGAAGAATCAATTTCTATTGTTAATAAACTATTTAAAGGAAAAAATTTAGAAGAAGTTGAATCTCATACAATTAATTATGGACATATTATTAATAAAAATGGTGAAACAATAGATGAAGTATTAGTATCTATAATGAAAGCACCAAAGACATTTACAGCAGAAGATACTGTAGAAATAAATACTCACGGCGGTATAGCACCTACAAATAAAGTATTAGAATTATTACTTGAAAATGGATGTCGTCTAGCAGAACCCGGCGAATTTACAAAAAGAGCATTTTTAAATGGAAGAATAGATTTATTAGAAGCAGAAGCAGTTATGGATATGATAAATGCTAAAACTGATGTACAAAGAAAAATGGCTGCTAATCAAATAAGTGGTAAGACTTCAGATCTAATAAATGAATTAAGAAATGACATGGTACAAATCATATCCAATATAAATGTTAATATCGATTATCCTGAATATGATGATGTTGATATTATTACAAATGATTTATTAGTACCAAAAATGACTAATCTAAAGCAAAAAATTACAAAGATATTAAAAGAATCTGAAAACGGTAAAATTATAAAAGAAGGTATTAAAACATCTATAATTGGAAGACCTAACGTTGGAAAAAGTTCATTATTAAACGCATTATTGGAAGAAGACAAAGCTATAGTTACAGATATTGCTGGAACAACACGTGATATAGTAGAAGGACAAATTAGAATAAACGGTATTATTCTAAATATGATAGATACTGCAGGTATAAGAGAAACAGAAGATAAAATTGAAGCAATCGGTGTAGAAAAAAGTAAGAAGATAATGGAAGAGTCTGATTTAATCCTATTTATGCTTAATAATAATGAAGAATTAACTGATGATATAAAAGAATTACTAAATAAATTAGATAATAAGAATTATCTTATTCTAATAAATAAAAATGATTTAACTCAAAAACTAAATAGAGAAGAGCTTAATGTAGATAAATCTAGAATAATAGATTTAAGTATCATAGAAAATAAAGGTATAGATGAACTAAAAGACAAAATAGTTGAATTATTTAATATTGAAGAAATTGAAACTAAAGATCCTACATACCTAAGTAATACAAGAAGTATAAGTATTCTAAGAAGATGTTTAGAAAGAGTAGAGGATGTAGAACAATCATTAAAGGATAATATGCCTATAGATATGATAGAATTAGATATAAAAAACATCTGGGAAGAATTAGGAACAATTAATGGTTCAAATTATGAAGAAGAATTATTAGATGAGATGTTCTCAAGATTCTGCTTAGGTAAATAGAGAAGGTGAACATAATGTACGAAATAATAGTAGTAGGTGGAGGACATGCCGGATGTGAAGCTGCTCATGCTGCAGCAGCAAAAGGTCATAAAACTCTACTAGTAACTAGTAATATAAAAAATATAGCAGACATGCCATGTAACCCACATATAGGTGGTAGTGCTAAAGGTATAGTAGTTAGAGAAATAGATGCCTTAGGTGGATTAATGGGTAAAGTAGCAGATAAAACACATCTCCAAATAAAGATGTTAAATAGCGCTAAAGGACCAGCAGTACAATCTCTAAGAGCACAAGGAGATAAAATTGCTTATCCAAAAGAAATGTTAAAAGAATTAAATAGCTTAGATAACTTAGAAATAAGAGAAGCTATGGTAGAAGATTTAATAGTAGAAGATAATAAAGTAAAAGGTATTATATTAGAAGATGGTGAAAAAATAGAGTCTCAAGCAGTAATTTTAACTACAGGGACATATTTAAAAGCAGATATATTAGTAGGTAGTACAAGAACAAGACAAGGACCTCACGGAGAAAAGCCATCAAATCATTTAAGTGATAAATTAAGAGATTATGGATTTACTATTAAAAGATTAAAAACAGGTACTCCACAAAGAATTGATAGAGCATCAATTGACTTTTCTAAAACAAAAGTTGAACCTGGAGACGATAAATATCTTACATTCAGTTTTGATTTAGAACCTTGCTATAAAATAGAAGATCAAATCCCATGTCATTTAACTTATACAACAGAAGAAACACATAGAATTATTAGAGAAAACCTTAATAAATCAAGTATGTATGGTGGTCTAGATGATATTGAAGGTATAGGTCCAAGATATTGCCCATCAATAGAGGATAAAGTTGTTAGATTTAGTGATAAAGAAAGGCATCAATTATTTATAGAACCAGAAAGTAGATATTATGATGATATGTATCTACAAGGATTCTCTACATCAATGCCTCCAGAAGTTCAAGAACTAATGGTACATTCATTACCAGGGTTTGAAAACGCTAAAATATTAAAATATGGTTATGCCATAGAATATGATGCAATATATCCAACACAATTAAACGCTTCCCTTGAAACAAAAGTATTAGAAAACTTATATACAGCAGGACAAATAAATGGTACAAGTGGTTATGAAGAAGCTGCTTGCCAAGGATTAATGGCTGGTATAAATGCAGCATTAAAAATAGAAGGAAAAGATCCATTAGTGTTAAAAAGAAATGAAGCTTATATCGGAGTATTAATAGATGACCTTATAACAAAAGGTATTAGAGATCCATATAGATTATTAACTAGTAGAGCAGAGTTTAGATTACTATTAAGAAGTGATAACGCAGATCAAAGACTAAGAAGATATGGATATGAAGTAGGTTTAATTAATGAAGATCAATTAGAAAAACTTAATAGAAAAGAAACAGAAATACAAGAGTTACTAGAATGGACTAAAGTAAATAAGTTAAAGATTACTAAAGATGTAGAAAAAGTATTTGAAGAAAATAATATTCAAATACCTACAGCTACATTAACAATAGAACAATTATTAAAAAGACCAGAAATTACAGTAGAATTCTTAGAGAACTTTATAGAATTTCCATATAGTGAAGAAATAAAAGAACAAGTAGAAATCTATTTAAAATATGAAGGATATATTGCAAAAGCATATAAAGAAGCAGAAAAATTATTAAAATTAGAGAAAAAACAAATACCTAAAGATATTGACTATGATAAAATCTCCAATATTGCTTCAGAAGCAAGACAAAAATTAAAAGAAGTAAGACCTACAACTATAGCTCAAGCTATACGTATCAGTGGAGTTAATCCTTCAGATATCTCAATATTATCAGTATATTTAAAAAGAGAGTATGGTAAAGATGAATAAAGAATTATTTGTAGAAGAACTAAAAAAATTAAATATAGACATAACAGAAGAACAGTTATCCAAGTTAAATAAATTATATGAATTATTAATAGAATGGAATGAAAAGATTAATTTAACAAGAATAACTGAAAAAGAAGATGTCTATTTAAAACATTTCTATGATTCCTTAACAATAACTAAAGTGATAGATTTAACTAAAGCAAATACATTATGCGATATTGGTACTGGAGCAGGATTTCCAGGAGTAGTATTAAAGATAATGTATCCAAACTTAAAGATAACTTTAGTAGATGCCTTACAAAAAAGAGTTAATTACCTAAATGAAATAATAAACGAATTAGGGTTAACAGATATTGAAGCTATTCATGTAAGAGGAGAAGACTTAAAAGAAAAATATGATGTAGTTACTTCTCGTGCAGTTGCCAACATAGAAAAATTACTAACATATACTATGCATTTAGTAAATAAAGATGGAGTAATGATAGCTATGAAAGGTAATATTGAAGATGAATTAACTGAACAAGTAGCAGATAAGATAAATAAGAAATATAAGATTGTTGAAATTAATAAGTTCATCTTACCAATAGAAAATAGTAATCGCAGTCTAGTAGTTATTAAGAATAAGTAGTACCTGTAAAGGTGCTTCTTTTTTTATTGAAACAATCTCTGATTTAATATATAATGATAATATAGGGTTACTAAAGAATGAAAAGAGGGATACGATGAATAACGAAACAAAAGATGAAGTAGTTTATTTATACTTAGATGATATTATACCTAATAGATTTCAACCAAGAGAGGTTTTTGATGAGAGAGCATTAAAAGAATTAGCAGTATCTATTAGAGAACATGGTGTTATTCAACCTATTATTGTAAGAAAAGTTAATGGTAAGTATGAAATAATTGCTGGTGAAAGAAGATATAAAGCATCTGCATTAGCTGGATTAACTAAAATTCCTGCAATAGTTAGAGATTTAGATGATAAAGAAAGTTCTAAAGTAGCATTACTTGAAAACCTTCAAAGAAAGAATTTAAGCCCTATAGAAGAAGCAAGAACATATCAAAAAATATTAGAGATAGATCAAATGACTCAAGAAGAATTGGCTAAAACTATGGGAAAAAGCCAAGCTTCTGTTGCTAATAAATTAAGATTATTAACACTTCCAGATGAAGTACAAGAAGCATTATTAAAAGAGCAAATATCTGAACGTCATGCTAGAAGTTTATTAAGTATTCCAGATGTTAAAAAACAAAAAGATATGCTAAAGAAAATAATAAATGAAAAAATGAGCGTAAGAAGTCTAGAAGAAGAAATTAAACAAGAATATCATAAAGAAGAGGAACCTGTAATAGAAGAAGTAGAAGAAGAAAAAGGAATTCCAGAAATATCTCTTCAAAATGATTTTATGAATAATGCTCCATTAATGCCTACTAATGAATTTGCACCTAAAGAAGAAAGTTATGGATCATTTAAAGTTGTTCCACCAGATGAAGATATGCATGAAGAAACTCCTAAATTTATTAATTATGGAGATGTAAAAAATGAAGAAGAGATTATTAATAATGCTCCAACTCAATTAAATCTAGAAAGTAATATGGAACCTATTGATATTTCAAGTATAAAAGAAAATACAGAAGATCTAAATATTGATAAATCACAAGTTGGTGGATTAGATTCACTACTAAATATTGGTAGTGGTGCAACAGGTCCATCAATTGGTGGAGATAATTTTAAATTTATAACACCAGCTGAAGGATTAGTAAAAGAAGAATCTAATAAACAAGAAGAAAAAACAGATGGAGATTATTTTAGACCAATGGATAATGATAGTTTTACTGATGCTATTCCTGAAGCATTTATATCACCTGCTGATGAAAAATATTCTATTGATACAGCAGTAGAAAAAATTAAAGAATTAGTAGAAGATTTAAAAGCTCATGGAATTGAATTAAAGACAGATGAAATGAATTTTGAAAAATCTTATCAAATAATTATAAAATTAGCAAAATAACAATTACCTAAGTAATCAATACTTAGGTTTTTAATTGGACAAATTTATACAAAATCATTTAAAATTTTTCTTTTCTTTGATACAATTATTAATGAAAATGGAAAATGGGTGATTAGATGGGAAAGGTTATATCATTAGTAAATCAAAAAGGTGGAGTAGGTAAAACTACTACTAGCATAAATCTTTCTGCATCATTAGCAGTATTAGGGAAAAAAACACTATTAATAGATTTGGATCCTCA
The DNA here is from genome assembly GCA_030531695.1 of Bacilli bacterium. Taxonomy (GTDB): domain Bacteria; phylum Bacillota_I; class Bacilli_A; order RF39; family UBA660; genus RUG14891. The sequence continues at coordinate 34,580 of JAUNMV010000002.1, forward strand.
AGGAAATACAACTACTGGTGTAGGAATAAATAAAGGTGAAATAGAAAAGAGTGCATATGATGTTTTAATAGGAGAATGTGAAATATCAGATGCTATGATAAAAACTAAATATAAAAACTTATATGTCTTACCTGCTACAATCAATCTAGCTGGTTTAGACATAGAATTAATAGAAAAAAGTAAAATAGAAAGTACATTCTCAAAAGGTGAACAACTAAAGAATCATATAGAAAAAATTAGAGATAAGTTTGACTATATAATTATAGATTGTCCTCCTTCATTAGGCGTTATTACAACAAATGCTTTAACTGCATCAAACTCAGTAATAATCCCAGTACAATGTGAATTCTTTGCGCTAGAAGGAATTACACAATTATTAAAGACAATAATGCTAGCTCAAAAAAATTTAAATCCAACATTAGATATAGAAGGAGTTCTATTAACTATGTTAGATTCTAGAACAAACTTAGGATTTGAAGTTGTAGATGACATAAGAAAATTCTTCAAAGAAAAAGTTTATAACACAATAATTCCAAGACTTGTTAGATTAACAGAGGCTCCATCACACGGAGAACCTATTATTGCATATGATCCAAAGAGTAGAGGATCTGAAGCATACCTAAATTTAGCTAAGGAAGTGATTGAAAGAAATGGAAACAAATAATGAAAATCAAGCACCTAAGAGAAGAGCATTAGGTAGAGGACTAGAAGAATTATTCTATAACGAACCAATCAACTATGAAAAAGTAGAAGAAAAGATAATAAGAGAAACTCCAAAAGAAGAAATAGTAAATGTTAAATTAGATGAATTAAGAAGCAATCCATATCAGCCAAGAAAGATATTTGATGAAGAAGCATTAAATGAATTAGCAGCATCTATTAAAGAACATGGAGTATTTCAACCAATTATTGTTAAGAAGAGTATTAAAGGATATGAAATAATTGCTGGTGAACGAAGAGTAAAAGCTTCACAATTAGCTGGTAAGAAAGAAATTCCTGCAATTATCAGAAACTTTGATGATACTCAAATGATGGAAATTGCCTTACTAGAAAACTTACAAAGAGAAAACTTAAGTGCAATAGAAGAATCTATGGCATATAAGAAATTACAAGATACTTTAGGATTAACACAAGAACAGTTGGCAGAAAGATTAGGAAAGAGTAGAAGCCATATAACTAATATGTTAGGTCTATTAAATCTTCCAGAATCTATCCAAAAAGAAGTAGGAGAAAAGAAAATCTCTATGGGACATGCTAGAGTATTAAGTAAACTAGAAAGTAAGGAACAACAAGAAGAATTAGCAAATAAAGTAATAGAAGATGGCTTAAGTGTTAGAGAGTTAGAAACACTAACACAAGAAAAAGAGCAATACGCTAGAACTCATAAGATAAATAAAACATATAAATCTAACAATGAATATAAATATATACAAGAAGATTTATGTGAAAAGTTAGGTACAAAAGTAAAAATAAAAAATAATAAAATTGAAATAAGCTTTGTTAATGGTAATGATCTAAATAGAATTCTTGAAATCATGAAAGTTGATAATAGAGGTTAATTTTGAAAATAAACCTATTTAATACATCTATTGATATAAAGCTAATAATATCTCCTATCATTACCATAATAATAGGAGTTATTATTTATAAAGTATTAAAAAATATAATTAAAAAAATCCTTAAAAAAGGTAAAGATAGAAAAATCAAGAATGCTCAAAGAGTAGAAACATTAATAAGCTTAGTATTAAATATAATAAAATATCTAATTGTTGCGATAGTAATAATTACAATATTAGGTACATTAGGAGTAAATGTTACCTCTATTATTGCAGGATTAGGAGTAACAACAGCTATTATAGGTTTAGCATTCCAAGACTTAGCAAAAGACTTAATTGCTGGATTCTCAATAATAACAGAAGGCCAATATGAAGTAGGAGATACTATTGAATATGATGGCTTTACTGGTACAGTTGTATTCTTAGGATTAAAAACTACAAGAATACGTAATTTCAAAGGACAAACAAAAATTATAGCTAATAGATATATGGATAATATAATTAACTATAGTTTAAATAATTCATTAGCAATTGTAGATGTAAGCGTTGCTTATGAAGAAAACACTAATAAAGTTGAGAAAGCTTTAAATAGATTAGCTGAAAAACTTAATGGTACTATAGAAAATGCAACAGGAGATATTCAGGTGTTAGGAATAACTGAATTAGCAGATTCAAGTATGGTATACAGAGTGATGGTAGAAACAAAGTCTATGCAACACTATGCTGTTGAAAGACAATTAAGAAAAGAAATAAAAAGGGCGTTTGATGAAGCAAATATAAAGATTCCTTACCCACAAATAGAGGTGCATAATGGAAAATAATACGCAATATACAATAGGTACTAAAGTAGTAATGAAAAAACAACATCCTTGTGGAAGCAACGAATGGGAAATTACTAGAGTAGGTGCTGATATAAAAATCAAATGTCTTAAATGTGGAAGAACAATATTACTTCCTAGAATAGATTTTAACAAGAAATTAAAAAGAATAATTTCACAGGAAGGACAATAATATGAAAGATGGAAGAAAACTGAGACTAAAGAAATTTTATTTCCACCCGATAACACAATATATAGTAATGACTATAATTGTTATTGTATTAAGTGGAATATTCTCTGCATTACAAATGCAATCTACTTATAGAATAGTAAATGAAAACACATATGAATTAGATCCAACACTTATAGCAGTAGAAAACTTATTAAGTTTTAATGGATTTAAATATTTAATAAGTAATGCAGCAAAGAACTTCTTAAGTTTTGGACCTTTAGCAAGTTTAATAATATCATTAATAGGTATTACAGTAGCTGAAGCTACAGGTTTAATAGAGACTTTCTCTAAGAAATACTTAAAGAAGATTCCTAAACCAACATTAACATTTATTATTATATTTATAGCTACAATATCATCATTAATAAATGATGTAGGATTTGGTATCTTAATACCATTAGTAGCACTAATATATTTTATAAATGGAAGAAATCCAATATTAGGTATAGTAACAGCATTCTGTGGAGTAGCATTTGGATATGGAGTATCTATATTCGTTGGTTCTACAGAAGTAGCATTAATGGATTATACAAAGAATGCTGCTATGTTAATAGATGATACAACACATATCGCTTTAACAAGTAACTTAATATTCATAATAGTAGCATCAATAGTATTATCAATAGTTGGTACAATAATTATTGAAAAGATAATATCTAATAGAGTAGGTAAGTATAAAAGAGAAGAGGATTTTGCAACTACTGAACAATATAGAGTAATAAGTCTTGAAGAAGAAGAACAAAAGAAAATAGAAAAAGAAAAGAATGAAAAACGAGGATTAAAACATGCTCTTATAGTAGCAATTATATTTGCATTTATAATAGTTTATTCATTAATACCAAACCTACCATATTCAGGAATGTTACTAGATATGAATGAAGTAACATACTTAAATCAATTATTTGGTGAAAATGCATACTTCCAAGATGGATTTACTTACATGGTATCATTATTCTTTGTATTAACAGGTTTAGCATATGGTATAGGAGCTAAATCAATAAAGAACGATAGAGATCTAATAGAAAAAGCCAATCAAGGATTTGAGAACATTGGTTCTTCAATAATATTATTATTTGTAGCTGCACAATTTATTGCTATGTTTAAAAAGTCTAATATAGGAATAGTAGTAACTTCATGGTTAGCTAACTTATTAGGAATAATGAATCTAAGTGGAGTAGCTTTAATAATAGTAGCTTTAATATTTATAGCAGTAGCTAACTTATTATTAACAGGAGCTTCTAATAAATGGATGATATTCTCTGCAGTGTTAGTACCATCATTTATGCAAGCTAACATATCTCCACAATTTGCTCAAATAATTATGAGAGCAGGAGATTCAATGACTAATGGTATTACTCCATTATTTGCTGCATCAGTAATATATATTTCATATTTAAATATT
>JAUNMV010000002.1:38597-77697 GCA_030531695.1 Bacilli bacterium
AACCATATACACTAAAGAGAGCATTCAATTTAGTAACACCATACTTCTTATTAATATCAGCTACATGGATTATATTAATAGTGGGATGGTATATATTAGGTTTACCAATAGGACCAAAAGTTCTACCAACAATCTAAAACTTTTATGATTATCATAAAAGTTTTTTTATTTATGCTATACTTATAATAGGTGATAATATGAACAATGACTTAGAAAACTTATATGGAAATAATAACGAAACAAATAAAAATATAGCTCCAAATAATGAAGAGACATTCAATAATACAGTAAATGAACCAGAAGATTTATCTTCTTTATATGGGAATGATAATGTAATGCAGGTAAATGAAAAAGTAAGTGAAGAAGATAATAATATAGAAGTTAATCAAGAAGGACTTAATAAACTATATAATCAAAATACTGTAGATTTAGATGCAGAACCAACAAATAATAATCCAGAACCAGTTGTAATAAAACATAAAAGTCCGTTACCTTCTGGAGTAAAAAAAGATGTTGTTATAGAAGAAGATATATTAGTAGCTTATGTAGGAAATAACTTTGAAAAGATAGCAGGAAAACCATTTAATTTTGCAGCATTCTTCTTTGGAAACTTATATTTATTTTATAGAAAAAAGCTATTATATGGATTAATACTATTTATAATAGCAACAATTTTATCTAGATTTATGAATACAGTTTTAATAAATATAGGTATGAATATCATAATAGGAGCAGCATTTAATACTTTGTATATGTATGATGCTAAAGCATATGTTAAAAATTTAAAACAAAAAAATCCAACACAAACAAATGCAGAATTAAGAGATAAATGTAAAAAAGTTGGTGGAACAAGTATTATATATATAATAGTTGGTATGGTAGTATCATATATTGTAGGAATAGTAGTAGCAATGTTTATGATTAAATTAGGATTTACTAATACTAACAGCAATACAAATATTAATATTAAAGACTTAATAAATAATAAAAAAACAGTATACTTAGGTGAAGTAGAAAAAGATAAAAAGATTAAAATTGCTGATAAATACACTATAGAAGTACCAAATGAATTTGAAGATAAATCAGAAAATACAAGTGAATATAATTATTCAAAAGATAACTGTAATTTTAGCTTATATAAAGCATCAAAGATAACAGATGCCAAAAAATTAGCAAACGAAATGTCTATATACTACTTATCTGTAGAAGATATTAAAACTACAAGAATTAATAATATTAACTGGTATTATGTAGAAAACCAAGATGGTACAGATAACCAATATCATTATGTAACAAGTAATAATGGAGAAGTATATATATTTGAATATAATACAGATTCTAAAGATAAAACTTGTATAAATAGTAAAGACAAGATTCTAAATAGTATAAAAGAAAAATAAATATATGAATTTACTTCATATATTTTTTATTTATAAAGATTATGTGATATAATATTGACGATTAAGAGAAAAGAGGTATAAATTATGAGTTTAACAGCAGGAATAGTAGGTTTACCAAATGTAGGAAAATCAACATTATTTAACGCTATAACAAACCAAAAGATATTAGCAGAAAACTATCCTTTCGCAACAATAGAACCAAATGTAGGTATAGTAACTGTACCAGATGAAAGAATGGATAGATTAAAAGACATGTATGAGCCAGAAAGATTCATTCCAACAGCATATGAATTTACAGATATAGCAGGATTAGTAAAAGGAGCATCTTTAGGTGAAGGTTTAGGTAATAAATTCTTATCACACATTAGAGAAGTAGATGCTATAGTAGAAGTAGTAAGATGTTTTGAAGATGGCAAAATTATACACGTAGACGGTAATGTTGATCCAATAAGAGATATAGAAACTATTAATTTAGAATTAGCAATATCTGACTTAGAGATAATTAATAATAGATTAGAAAGAGTAGCAAAGAAAGCTCGTACTACAAAAGATAAAGATGATTTATTAGAAGTATCAGCTTTAGAAAAATCTAAAAAAGCTCTAGAAGAAAATATACCATTAAGACAATTAGATTATTCTGAAGAAGAAAGAAAACTATTAAAATCATATAGTTTCTTAACATTAAAACCAATCATATATCTAGCTAATATAAGTGAAAGTGAGTTAGGTAGTGAAGATAATGAATATGTAAAAAAAGTTAAAGAATATGCTAGTCGTGAAAATGCTAAAGTAGTTAGTTTATGTGCTAAAGTAGAAGAAGAATTAAGTGAATTAGATGAAGAAGATAAAAAAGAAATGTTAGAAGGATTAGGTCTAGATAATTCAGGACTTAATAAATTAATAACAGCAACATATGACATCTTAGGTTTAGCAACATACTTCACAGTAGGTAAAGATGAAGTAAGAGCCTGGACATTTAGAAAAGGAATGAATGCTAAGCAATGTGCTGGAATTATACATACAGATTTCGAAAAAGGATTTATAAGAGCAGAAGTTATTTCATATACTGACTTAATAGAACAAGGTAGCGAATTAAAAGTAAAAGAAGCAGGTAAAGCTAGATTAGAAGGAAAAGATTACTTAATGCAAGATGGAGATATTTGTCACTTTAGATTTAATGTATAATTAGGAGTAAAAAATGGAGTCAAAAATAAAGATATTTGAGTGTGGTAAAGCAGAAGGTATATTTAGTAAAAATAAGAAATTTTATCCAGATAATCTAACTAAAAGTGAGATTACAAAACAATTTAACGAAGTTAAGAAAAGAGCTGGAGAACACTTTGACTTCGATGATAAAAAAGTAATACAAGCAACTCAGAAATATAAAGATTGTAATTTTGATTATCCAGATGGTAAGTATGTGGTTTTAAATGAAACACACATGCAAAAGAAAGATTACTGGAAAGAAAGAATAGAAGCAGATATATTAATATTAGAAGAAAAATACAAGGGAGTAGTACTAGGTAATCAAATGGCAGATTGTCCTATAGTAATAGCTGAAGATAGAAAAAAAGGGGTAACAGCCTTAGCTCATTGTGGAGCATCTTATATAGATAGATTGTTACCACAAGATATAATTAAGGCTCTTAGAAAAGAATATAATAGTAATTTAGAAGATATATATGTATATATAGGAAGTAGTGCAAAAAAAGATACATATATTTATGATAAATATCCATATTGGGCTATTAATAAAGAATTATGGAAAGATAATTTAGAAGTAATTAACGGTAATTATCATATAGATATGAATGGAGCCATAATTAAACAATTAAAAGAATTAGGAATAAAAAATATAGAAGAAAGTCCTATTAATACAATGATAGATGATAGATATTATTCACATGCAGAGTCATCTAAAGGTAATAAAGATAAATTAGGGCAAAACTTTGTAGGATTCTATTACATATAAAAAAGTTCACATTAGTGAACTTTTATTTTTTTGTAATAGTATATTCTTTCTCATACTGTTTAATTAAAGAATCATATAAAGAATTTAAATTCTCATATCCAACAACATATTCAGTCTTTTCTAAGTTTAAATCGTATTTAGGAGCTTCTACTCTAGCGTTACTTACATCATGAGCAATACTACCATGATCTACTTTAACATTTTCATATATAACTGGTATATAAAGTTCATAAGTAATAGTTCCGTTAGTATAAACATTTTTGTATATTGGAATTAACATATTACCTTCATCATTTGATAGTAAGTATAATACAACTCTCTTAGAACTATTTAAATGAAAATAAAAAGTGCTAGTATCTTCTCTAGAGATAGCTATAGAAGAATTAGTATCTATAAAAGTATAATCAAAATTAGATATATCACTTATACTACTTAAATATGTTACATTTGCTTCTCCATTTTCTAAAATAGAAGCATTATCTTCATGAGCATGGAAAACTGAAAAAGAAATAACAGATATAATAATAGCTACTATAAAGAAAAATATTCCATATACAATAAAGATATATTTAAATCCAGTACCTACACCCTTACTAATATCATTATATATTAAACTTATTTTATCAAGATTATCAGTATCTCTTTCTATTTCAAATTCTCTTTTACAGTAATCACATTTACAGCTTTTTTCATTTTCTCCAAAAGAAAGATTAGCTCCGCAATTAGGACACTTTTTTTCAACCAATCTCATATAATCACCTAGAGTAATTATAGCAAAAAAAAGTATAAAAATAAACTAGACAAAAATAAAAGTATTTGTTATAATACCAACGAGTATTAAAAAATACTCCTTGCTGCATTTTATATGTGGCCTTAAGTCCAAAAGGAGGTGCAAAGAATGAATAAATATGAAATTATGTTCATCGTTAGACCAGATATGGAAGAAACTGAAATTAAAGCAGTTGCTGAAGAAATGAAAAAGGTTTTAACAGATGGAAAAGCAACAATCGTTGAAGAAAAGAGTATGGGGCAAAGAGAATTAGCATACGAAGTTAAAAAATTCAATACAGGATACTATTTCTTATACGTAGTTGAAGCTTCATCAGAAACAATTGATGAATTTGATCGTGTAGTTAGAATTAATGAAAAAGTTATTCGTCATTTAATCGTAAATGTAGAAGAATAATAGAAAAAGAGGTATTTTATGAATAGAGTTTTTTTAATAGGAAGATTAACAAGAGATCCTGAATTAAGATATACAGGTAGTAATCTACCAGTAGCAACATTCTCTTTAGCAGTAAATAGAAACTTTTCTAATCAGAATGGAGAAAGAGAAGCAGACTTTATTAATATAGTTGTATGGAGAAAGCAAGCTGAAAATTGTAAAAACTACTTAAAACAAGGTAGTCAATGTGCAGTTGAAGGAAGACTTCAAACAAGAACTTATGATGATCCAAATGGACAAAAGAGATATATTACTGAAGTAGTAGCTGATAATGTTGAATTTTTAGGGTCAAAAAATTCCTCAAGTGATTCTAATAGTATGAGTGCTCCTGCAAGTAGTAATAATGCAGGACCAAGCCCTTATGATTTTGGAGATTCTACTCCAGAACCTAAAGGAACAGATGTAGATAGTAATCCATTTGCTGATTTTGGTTCAAGTATTGAAATCAGTGATGATGAATTACCTTTCTAATGAAAAGGAGGATAGCATATGGCAGAATTCAATAGAAGAAAGAAAAAAGTATGTATGATGTGTACTGGTAAAACAGTTGATTATAAAGATCCAGAAACTTTAAAGAGATATACTAATGAAAAAGGTAAAATCGTTCCAAGAAGAGTAACTGGTAACTGTGCATTACATCAAAGATACATTTCTAAACAAGTTAAAAGAGCAAGAGCAATCGCTTTAATGCCTTATTCAAGATAAAATTAAGCATACCCATTGGGTATGCTTTTATGTTAGACAAATACTCCTAATTATTATATAATAAGTATGAATTTATAGGAGGAAAAAATGGGGATAATTAAAGAGAGAAGAATATTAAATAAATCTATTAGAGAAGCTAAAACAATCTTTTTAATGGCACATAAAGACTTAGACCTAGATGCCTTAGGTAGTTGTATAGGTATGTACATGATACTATCTAAAAGAAAAAAAGATATCTATATTGTTATAGATGACAAAACTCATGAATTAGGAGTTGAAAAAGTACTAATAGAACTAGAAGGATGTATAAAAATTATAAAGAGTGAAGATATAGATAAATATATTAATCCTCGTAAAAATAAAAATCTCCTAATAGTCTTAGATACAAATAAGAAAGAATTAGTACAAAGTCAAGAAATATTAAAGAGAATAGATAAAAAGATAGTAATAGATCACCATGACTTAGGCAAAACTTCTATAAAAGATTGTATTATGATTAATGATACAGAAGTATCTAGTACTTGTGAAATGATTACAGAACTGGTAGAATATTATGACGTAGAAATAGAGCCTTACTATGCTACAGTTCTACTATCTGGTATCGTATTAGATACAAATAACTTCACATTAAAAACTAATCCTGAAACCTTCTATGCAGCTTATTATTTAACTAGTTTAGGAGCAAGTGCTAAAAAAGTTCAATACTTATTAAAACAAGATATTAATGAGTATACAGAAAGACAAAAACTAATGTCAGCAATTGAAACTATAAATAATAAGATTGCCATAACTAAGGCCACTCCATATACAGTATATAGAAGAGAAGACTTAGCAAAAGTTGCAGATACATTATTATTCTTTAATAATATAGAAGCATCATTTGTAATAGGTAAGATTGGAAAAGATACTATTGGAGTAAGCGCTAGAAGTTTAGGTAATTATGATATTAATGAAATATTATCTAAATTAGGAGGCGGAGGAAGTAGTTATAATGGAGCTGCCCAATTAGATGACACAACTATAAGTAAAGTAGAGCAACAGCTAAAAGAGGCAATAAAGGAGGAGTCGGAATAAATGGAAGTAATTTTTATTAAGGACCTTAGGGGTCAAGGAAAAAAAGGACAAATCAAAAATGTAAAGGATGGTTATGCAGAAAACTATTTAATTAAAAATGGTTATGCAGTAATCAAAACAAAAGAAAATCTCCAAAAATTAGAAACTGAAAATAAAAAGAAAGCAGAACAAGATGCAGCAAACAAAAAAGAAGCACAAGAACTACAAAAGAAATTAAAAAATGTAGTTTTAGAATTTAAAGTAAAAACTGGAGAAGGAGATAAAGTATTTGGTAGTATCAGTGTTAAACAAATAAAAGATGAGTTAGCAAAACAAGGATACAAAATTGAAAAGAGCCAAATAAACTTATCAAATCCAATATCTTCATTAGGATTTCATAATGTAGATATTAATCTATATCCAGGAGTAGAAGGACAAGTAAAAGTACATGTAATAAAATAGAGGTGATAATATGCCAATAAGAAATTTACCAAACAACATAGAAGCAGAAGAATCAGTTTTAGGGGCATGTTTTCTATCTAAGTATGCATTACAAAAAGCTTGTGAATCATTACAACCAGAATCATTCTACAGTGAAAAAAATAGTAAGATATTTGCTAGTTTAATAGCTTTATCTGAAGCAAAGACACCAATAGATTTAACAACAGTAACAAGTTATTTAAAAAATCATAATGAGTTAAATGATGTAGGAGGAGTTGAATACCTAACAGAAGTATTAAACTTTGTACCTACAGCTAGTAACGTAGATTACTATATTCAAAACGTAGAAGAAACAGCACTATTAAGAAGATTAATAGAAACCGCAACAGAGATAGCAGAAGAAGGATATAGAACTGATGAAACAGTTAATGATATATTAGATAATTCTGAAAAGAAAATCTTAGGTATTGTTAAAAATAGAAAATCAAGTGAATTTAGAAATATAAAAGATGTCTTAAATAAAACTCAACTAGACTTAGAAAGATTATCAGAGAATAAAGGTGAAATAACAGGATTATCTACTGGATGGTATGATTTAGATAAAGTAACTACCGGACTACATCCAAGTGAATTTATTATTATTGCAGCACGTCCTGCTATGGGTAAAACTGCATTCGCCTTAAATTTAGCAACACATGTTGCTATGACACAAGATAAATCAGTAGCTGTATTCAACTTAGAAATGTCTGCTGAGCAATTAGCAATGCGTATTATTTCTTCATTAGGTCAATTAGAAGGATTTAAGTTAAGAACAGGTAACTTAATGAATAATGATTGGAAAAGAATTAATGAAGCATGTTCTCAATTATCTGGAACAAATATGGTAATAGATGATACACCAGGAATTACTATAGGTGAAATAAGAGCTAAATGTAGAAGATTAGCAAGTAGTGAAAAAGGATTATCTCTAGTAGTAATTGACTACTTACAACTTATATCTGGTGGAAAGAACTATGGTACAAATAGACAACAAGAGGTATCTGATATATCAAGAAGTCTTAAAACACTTGCTATGGAACTAAAAGTACCAGTAATAGCATTATCACAATTATCACGTAGTGTTGAAGGAAGAGAAGATAAACGACCATTAATGAGTGACTTACGTGAATCTGGATCAATAGAACAAGATGCTGATATAGTAGCATTCTTATATAGAGATGATTACTATAACAAAGAAGCAAGAACAGAAGATAATAACAGTATAAGTGAATTAATAATAGGAAAACATCGTAATGGACCTACAGCAACAATAGAACTATTATTTAAAAAGAATACATCTACTTTCTTAAATTTAAGAAAAGATAGAGAGAATACGGAGGGACAAAGTGGTTAGGTATAAGAAAATAATACTAGCTGTATTATTATTAAGTATATTTATAACAACTGGATTTTCTAGAGTCTTACAAAATCCTAAAACAGTATACAGAGTATACCTAAAAGGAGAGTCTATTGGACTAATAGAGTCTAAAGTGGAACTAGAAAACTACATCGATAAGAAACAAGCTGAAATAAAAGAAAAATATGGAGTAGAAAAAGTATATGCTCCTACAGATCTAGATATAGTTAAAGAATATACATATTATGATAAGGTATCCACAACAAAAGAAATATACAATAAGATGAAAGATATCTCACCATTTACCATTAATGGATATGTAGTAACTATAAATGGATTAACAAAAACAGATAATAATGGTAATAAAGTAAAAGAAAAAAATCAAAAAATCTATGTAATAGACAAAAAAGTATTCACAGATGCTATAGAAGCTACTGCCAAAGCATTTATTCCAGAAAGTGAATATGAAGCATTTGCTAATGATACACAAAAAGAAATAGAAACAACAGGTAAAATAATAGAAAAGATATATATTGAAAATAAAATAACAATTAAACAAGACCACATACCAGTAAATAAAACAATATATATGGATAAAACAATATTAGGACAATATCTATTATTTGGTACTACATCTCCACAAAAAACATATATAGTTCAAGAGGGAGATACAATAGAAGATATATCATTTAATAATAAGATATCTACAGAAGAATTCTTAATAGCAAATCCTGATATAACAAGTACAAAGACTTTATTATATAAAGGACAAGAAGTAACAATAGGTATCTTAAAACCTCAAGTAAATGTAGTAGAATGGGATTATGTAGTAAAAGATGAGGAACAAAAGTTTACTTCTCGTACAGAAGAAGACCCATCACAATATACAAATTACTCTGAAGTAAGACAAGTTGGAGTAAACGGAATGAATAGAGTTACTCAAAAACTCGAATTAATAAATGGAGAAAATACATCAGTTGTTGGTATTTCAACAGAAGTATTAAAATCTCCAGTAGAAGAGATTATAGTTAAAGGAACTAAACCAATTGCTTATGGTGGTTCTGGATATGGAAACTTAATAGTAACAAAAGGTATCTTCGGATGGCCTGCAACATGTTCAACAATATCAAGTCCATTTGGATATCGTTGGGGATCTCTTCACGATGGTACAGATATTGCCGGATGTGGATATGGTTCTAACATATTCGCTGCAGAATCAGGTACAGTAGTACAATCTTCAGTAAAATGGGATAATGGAGAATATGTTACAATTCAACATGATAATGGATACTTCACTATGTATGCACATATGTGTAGTGGATGTAGAAAAGTTCAAGTAGGGGATAGAGTTACAAGAGGACAAGTTATTGGTCTTATGGGACAAACAGGATGGGCTACAGGTATTCACGTACACTTCTCAGTATGGACAGGATATCCATATAGAAGTGGTAGTATAGCTGTAGATCCAATGCAGTTCTATTAAAATGAAAGTTCAACTATTATCAAGTGGCTCAAAAGGTAATTGTGCAATTATCTTAAGCGACGACGCTAATATCATTATAGATGCGGGAATTTCTTTTATAACTCTTAAAAAGAAGTTAGAAGAGAATTCCCTTTCTTTTGATATATTTGATGCCATCTTAATAACACACTGTCATAAAGACCATACAAGTGGTTTGTCTTCAATAATTAAACATTCTAATATAAACGCTTATATCCCAAAAAAAATGTATGAAAGTATAAAAGAATATATCCCATATACAAGATGTAATTTTATAGATGATGAATTTAATATTAATTCCTTAGATATAGAATTAATACACACATCACATGATGCTCCATCATCAGTAGGATTTATAATAAAAAGTAATAATAAAAAGATGTGTTATGTAACTGATACAGGTTATATAAATAGAAAATACCTATCAAAAATGGTAGGTATGGATTGCTATGTTATAGAAAGTAATCATGATGAAGTAATGTTAATGGATGGACCATATCCTAGATTCTTAAAAGAAAGAGTCATTAGTGATAAAGGCCATTTATCCAACATAACTACCGCAAAGTATCTAAAAAAGATAATAGGTAATAATACCAAGAATATAGTATTAGCCCACTTAAGCGAAACAAATAATACTGAAGAATTAGCTCTTAAAACAGTAAGAGAACAAGTACCAGATGAAAAAATAAATATAATCGCAGCTAGACAAGACGAAGTAAGTAAAATAATAGAGGTGTAATATGATAAAGATAATTACAGTAGGTTCTATAAAAGAAAAGTACTTAAAAGATGCTATAGAAGAGTATAAAAAAAGAATAAGTAAATATTCCAATATAGAAATACTAGAAGTAAAAGATGAGGGAACAGTAGAACCAGTAAAAGCTATTGAATTAGAAGCAGAAAAGATAAAGAAGTATATTAATCCTAGAGATTATATAATTACCCTAGAAATAGAAGGAAAACAAATAACTTCCGAAGAATTCTCGAAAAGAATAGAAGATATATTTCAAGAAACAAGTAATATTACATTTATAATAGGTGGAAGTTATGGATTAAGTAATCAAATTAAGAATATATCTAATTTTAAATTATCTTTTTCAAAAATGACTTTTCCACATCAATTATTTAGAGTTATCTTACTAGAACAAATCTATAGAGCATTTAAAATATCACATAACGAAAGTTACCATAAATAAGGAGTAAATATGATAGGAAATAATTGGGATAAATTACTAGAGGATGAATATAAAAAAGAATACTTTGTAAATCTAATAGATTTTTTAAAGAAAGAATACAAAGAAAAGACTATTTATCCAAAACAAAATGAAATATTTAATGCCTTTAGATATACTTCATATGATGATGTGAAAGTAGTAATAATAGGGCAAGATCCATATCATGGACCTAAACAAGCAGAAGGATTATCCTTCTCAGTAAGTAACGACGTACTAAAACCACCATCACTACAAAATATATTTAAAGAGCTACAAAGTGATTTAGGAATACCATTTCCGGAACATAACTCACTTATTCCATGGGCTAGAGAAGGTGTCTTATTACTTAATGCAGTTCTAACAGTAGAGGAACATAAACCAGCTTCACATTCAAAAATAGGTTGGGAAATGTTTACTGATCACGTAATAGAAATATTAAATAAAAGAGAAAAACCAATAGTATTTATATTATGGGGAGCTTTCGCAAGAAGTAAAAAGGCTCTTATTACAAATCCAAATCATTATATTATAGAGTCTGCACATCCATCTCCATTTTCCGCAAGAAATGGATTCTTTGGAAGTAAACCATTCTCTAAAACAAATGAATTCTTAAAGAAGAATAATATAAAAGAAATAGATTGGAAAGTAGAATAAAAAAAGTACTCAAATAATTGAGTACTTTTTACATTCTGTTTAAAGTTTTTACCATCTTTTTAGTAAAGTCATTTGTATTAGTATTTGTTAATAAACTTGAATTAGTTTCTATTTTCTTTAATGAATCTTCAGTATTATAAAAATCTAATAAAGACATAGCTTTATCTAAGTAATTTAAATTTTCTTTAACGTATTCTTTATTTAAAACATCAAGGAACTTTTCACCTTTTTTATCAGGACTTACTCCATAAGTAAAGATAATACCTTTTGCTTCATCATCAAAAAAGTCAAATTCAGAATCAATTCTATAACAGTTGATTCTACCATCTTCATCTAAATAAGCAGGTATAGTATCAAAATCTAAACCATCTCTTCTTAAATCAGTATATAATCTTTCAAAATATTTATCATTCGCAACTATCATAAGATCTTTATCATAGTCTTCTGAGAAAGATTTATATAATCTAACATTCTTAATACTGAATTCTTCTCCCTCTACAATAACTAATACATTTTCAACATATCCTAGTAAATCAAGTTGTTTCTTATTAATAGACATAATAATCTCCTTTCACAAGTAGTTATTATAATTACATTTTAAATAAAAGTAAATGACAAATCATGACTATTAATATAAAATTAAAGTTAGGTGAGAATAATGAAAAAGATATTAAGTAAATTCAGTGAATACTACATAATATTCGCAGTATATTGTTTAATAGGATGGCTATATGAAGTCTTTATGATGTGGGTAGTATGTCCACCATATCATTTTGTGAATAGAGGAGTATTATTAGGACCATTCCTTCCAATATATGGATTTGGTATGTTAGTACTTTTATTCTTATTAGCTAAATTTATGAGTAAGAGTCATAAAGCAAGTAATCCACTAGTATTATCAATATCTACAGTTATAATAACTACATTTATCTACATTACTACAATAGAGTATACAACTACTCCAAAGATACTAAGAGTAGACTATTTTCTAGAACAATATGGTTTAGGTTTATTTATAATAAATGTAATTGCCTTATTACTAATCAATATTTTATTAAAGAAAACAAAGAGTAAAGAATTAAAAAACTTAGATCTAACAATCTACTTAGTCTTCTTAGCTATTTGGATTATTACTACATTAATAGAATATGGTACTCATTATGTAATTGATACATTTCAACATAAAATGTTATGGGATTACACAAAAGACTTCTTAAACATAAATAAAAGAGTAAATTGGGATGCCAGTAGAAACTTCGCAATAGGAGGAACATTCCTACTATATACAGTCCAACCATTACTTAATAAACTAAATAATAAGTTAAAAGATAAAACAAAACTATTAATCACATTAATAGTAGGTATACCAATGTTATTAGATTTTATTCTACATGTAGTTCTACATATAATATAAAAAGTTTCCACAATTTCTGTGGAAACTTTTATTATTTAGTATGTTTATATACGTTACTAGTAGTATTCTCATCTATATAATGAATTTCAGAAAAGTTAGCTTCATGTATAACGTTTTCATTACTTTTAGGAGTATCATGATGAAGTACTAAATATCCCGCTGAAATAGCAGCAAGCATAATTAAAAATCTAGTTAAATTATCTTTATTAAATATTAATCCTTTCATAACCAATTCCCCCTCAATTGTTACCATATTATACCACATTTTATTAAAAAAATCAAAAAAAGAGCCCTATAAGGGCTTCTTTTATCTTCCAGCTTGAACAGCAGTAATAGCAATTACACCAACTACATCATCTGTACTACAACCTCTAGATAAATCATTAACAGGTTTAGCAATACCTTGACATATTGGTCCATAAGCTTCAGCTTTAGCAAGTCTTTGAACTAATTTATAACCTATATTACCAGCATCTAAGTCTGGGAATACTAATACGTTAGCATGTCCTGCAACTTTAGAATCTGGTGCCTTAGAAGCAGCTATTTCAGGTACTATAGCAGCATCTAATTGTAATTCTCCATCCATATCATATTGTGGATAATCTCTTTTAGCAATTTCAACAGCAGCAAGTACTTTATCAACATCGGCATGTTTAGCACTACCTTTAGTAGAATGTGATAAGAATGCTACCTTAGGTTCTTCTTCAACAAGTAACTTAAAGCTATCAGCACTTGTAGCAGCAATAGCAGCTAACTTTTCAGGATCTGGATTTTGTTCAAGTCCAGCATCTCCAAAAATAAATGTACCATTAGCTCCATATTCACAATTAGGAACAACCATTAAGAAGAATGCAGATACTAGCTTAGTATCAGGAGCAGTCTTAATAATTTGTAATGCAGGTCTAATAGTATTAGCAGAAGAGTGACATGCTCCAGACACAACACCATCAGCTTTACCATCTTTAACTAACATACATGCATAATACATATAATCAGTTAATAATAATTCTTTTCCTTCTTCATAAGTCATACCCTTAGCTTTTCTAAGTTCTACAAACTTATTAATTAAATCCTCAGTCATATCAGAAGTTTGAGGATCAATAAACTTAATATTAGTAAAATCTAAATCACTATTATTACCTTTAACTTCTTCTGAATTACCTAAAACAATGATATTAGCAATACCTTCATCTCTTGCCTTACATGCAGCTTCCATAACACGTCTATCCATATATTCAGGTAAGATAATTGTTTTTAAATTTTGTTTAGCTCTTTCTTTAACTCTATCAATGAAATTCACGATTTACCTTCTTTCTATTATTCACCTAATATTTCATACATTTCTTTATCTTCATCACTATAGAACTCTTTTCTCTTATAATGACGAAGTAGAGCAACTATCTTAGATGGAAAAGATGAAACTAATTGATTAAATATAACAACATTATCATTATAGAACTTAATAGAACCAATAATAGCTTCTTCATTATCATTTAAATCTCTAAGTATTCTATTTAGAGATTCACTCTTAAATAATTTTTCATTATCATCAAGAGTTTTAAATAAAGTAGCATATTCAGTACGTAATAATTCATTTAATTGAAAATGATTAAGATTAGCTTCTTCAATAGTAGCCATATCAGATAAGAATTCTTCTAACTTTAATTCTTTCTTAATAATAGGTACAGTTCTCTCTAATAAATCTAATTTTCTAAGTAATAATACATCTAGATTACTTTCTGCTTCATCAATCTTAATAATCGCAAAATGAAATCTATTTCCGTATATTATGATAATTAAACTAAGTATTATGATAAGAACTGCTACCGCAATAATTATTTCTATCATATCATCCCTCCAACACTAAAGAAATTATATCATAAACAAATAAAAAATAGTACTACTGACTAGTACTATAATTATCTTTCTCATCAAAAACACTCTCTGTACCTGTAGGTTCTGTACCTTTAATAAAATACATAAATTTACTTTTATCTGTTTTCTCACCTACAGGTACTCCAGTAATAGGATCAACTAATACAACAGATATATTCTTAGGTTTACTATACCAACTATCTATATCAGTTCTATCTCTTTCATAGTATTCAATAGAATTATACCAAATATTCTGAGCATATTTATATTCAATCTTCTGTAATTCTTTATTATCATCATACCCAACCCATACAGCACAAACGATATCTTTATTATAACCAATATTCCAATTATCAGTATTAGTAGTACCACTCTTTAAAGCATACTTATGAGTAAGTTTAGGAGCTAAACTAATAGCAGTAGGATAATTATAATCTATATAAGAACTATCATATGTAGCAGTTAACATATTATTAAGAATATAAGTAACTGAAGGATTTAATACTAACTCTTTAACTTCTTTATTTTGATATAAAACTTTACCATCAGAATCAACAATCTTTTCAATTAGATGTGGCTTTATCTTATATCCTTCGTTTGCAAAAGCAGAGTATCCTGAAGCCATCTCTATAATATTAATTTCATTAGTACCTAAAGGAAGAGAAGGTATATCTTCTAATTTAGCAGTAATCCCTACACGTCTAGCAGTATTAATTAAAGCATCACTTCCTAAGAATAAATGCGTCTTAACTGCATAAATATTATCAGAATAAGCAACAGCAGTAGCCATAGATATAGGTTTATTAGCATAAACATCATTGTAATTCTTAGGAGAATAAGTTTTCTTATTATCTAAATTAAAAGTAGTAGCTTCACTAGTAAAAGTAGAACTAGTAGTAAATCCATTCTCTAAAGCAGCATAATATAAATAAGGTTTCATAGTAGAACCAACTTGTCTCATAGACTTAGTAGCTCTATTAAAAGAAGACTTTAAATAATCTCTACCACCAATTAAAGAAATAATTCCTCCAGTATTAGGATTCATCATCACAACAGAAGTCTCTATACTAGAATCATCTGGAATACTATTATTAACAGTCTCTTCTAAATATGTTTGCATATCAATATCTAAGTTAGTATATATCTTTAATCCTTTGATATCATCATAACTCTTAGGAATATTACTAATAGTCTCTAATTCATCCATAACAGCATCTTGATAATACATAATAGAGTTAATATTATCTTTATCATCATTAGTGTTAAAAGCTAACTCCTCGTTATAAGCCTTATTAGCTTCATCTTCAGTAATAATACCATTATGTACTAAAGAATTAAGTACAATTAATTGTCTTTCTTTAGCAAGATCATAATTAATTAAAGGAGAATAAATAGAAGGAGCTTTAGGAATACCTGTAAGAATACTAGCTTCAGCTAAACTTAAATTACTAGCTTCTTTATTAAAATAATACTTAGAAGCATTAGATATACCATATTGCCCATGTCCATAATTAATAGTATTTAAATATCCTTCTAGTATCTCATCTTTACTATAATTAGCTTCTATTCTTAAAGTATACCAAGCCTCATCCCATTTTCTTTTCCAAGTCTTATCAAAACTAAGAAATAAGTTCTTAGCATATTGTTGAGTAATAGTAGAAGCTCCCTGTACAGTAGATTTATTCTTTAGATTGATGATAGAAGCTTTAACTATTCTTAGATAATCAAACCCATGATGTTTATAAAAATTCTTATCTTCAACATATATAGTAGCATTTATTAAATAACTAGAAATATTATCAAGTTTTACCCATCCCTTAGAATGACTACCATAAGAAAACACTTTATTATTAGAATCATATAAAATAACATTATTACAATTATTAATCTCTAGTTTAGGAGAAGTCTTAATATAAATAAATATAAAAGTAAAAACAATAAAAAAAACTACAATAAAAAATCTAACTAACTTAAATAATTTTCTCATAGTATCAACCTCATACTTATTATTGGTTTAAAGAATAAAAAATATGTATAAAAATAATAATAATTGTGATATAATCTAAACTAAGTTTTTGAGAAAGGAGTTCATATTATGAATAAGATAGTTAGAGTTACCCTTATAGGTAATGGTAATACAACTGATTTTGAGACTAAATGTGTTATTAATGAAAAAGATAACACTATTAAGTATGTAGAAAATGATGAATTAAATACTATTGTCAAATTTGATTTTAAAGATTATACTCTTACTAGAAAAAATAAAAATATGAAACTCCGCTATAAATTCCTTTTAAATGAGGTAACTAATGGAGAATTAGAGGTTACTGGTATGAATACAAAAATGATTCTAAGAGTTGAAACACGGTACATAAAACATAATGATAAAAATATAGAAATAGAATTTTTAGTAGAAAATGAAAAATTTAAATATAATATAGAGGTGAAATAATGAGTATTTTAAAGAAAATCAATGATGATTTAAAAGAATCTCTTAAACACTTAGGATACGATGTAGAAAATATTAATTTATTACCATCAAAAGTAAAAGAATTAGGAGATTTTCAAATAAATGAAGCTATGCCTTTAGCAAAGAAATATGGTAAAAATCCTAGAGTTATAGCAGAAGAAATAGCAGAAGAATTAAAAAAAGATAGTAAGTTTACAAATATTAATATAGCAGGACCTGGTTTTATTAATGTTACACTTACAAATGAATTTTTAACAGAAGAATTAAATAAATTAGTAGATAATGTAGAATTAAATATCGATAAACCAGAACCTAAGAAAGTAGTAATAGACTTTGGTGGAGCAAATGTTGCGAAAGCATTACATGTAGGACACTTAAGAAGTGCTAACTTAGGAGAAGGTTTAAAAAGATTAGCAAGATTAATGGGATATACAGTATGGGGAGATGCTCACTTAGGAGATTATGGTAGACCATTAGGATTAGTAGAACTAGAAATAAAGAAAATGTATCCAGATCTACCATTCTTTGATGAAACATTTACTGGTAATTATGATGAAGTAGAACTACCTATAACAAATGAAGATTTAGAAAAGATATATCCACTAGCTTCACAAAAATCTAAAGAAGATGAAGAATATTTAGAAGAAGCAAGAATAATAACAGCTAAGATTCAAAATAAAGAAAAAGGCTATTATGAGTTATGGAAAAGAATAGTAGATATCTCTAAAGAAGATATTAAAGAAGTATATGATAGCTTAAATGTTGATTATGACTTATGGCTAGGAGAAAGTGATTCAGTAGAATACTTTGACGAGTTATATGAATTATTTGATAAAAAAGGATTATTAAAAGATAGTGAAGGAGCAAAAATCGTAGAGTTAAAAGAAGACACTGATAAGATTGAAATGCCACCATTACTATTTATTAAATCAAATGGATCATTATCTTATCAAACAACAGATTTAGCTACTATCTTACAAAGAAAACATGAAGAAAATCCAGATGAAATATGGTATTGTGTAGACGGAAGACAATCTCTTCACTTTGATCAAGTATTCCGTGCAGCAAGATATGCTGAAATAATAGATCCTAAAGTAAAACTAGAATTTATTGGTTTTGGTACAATGAACGGTAATGATGGAAAACCATTTAAAACAAGAGATGGCGGAGTAATGACACTAAAATCCCTAATAGATTTAGTGAATGAAGAAACTTATAAGAGAATAGTAATAAGTACTGATTCAGAAGAAGAGAAAAAAGATATTGCCCATAAAGTAGCAATCGCATGTCTAAAATATTCAGACTCACTTCCATTTAGAGGAACAGATTATATCTTTGAATTAGATAAATTTGCTGATATGGAAGGAAAAACTGGAGCATATATACTTTATTCAACAATAAGAATGAAGTCACTTCTTAAAAAAGCAGAAGATATTAAATATGACAAAATGTATGATCTATACGGAAATGTAGAAAAAGAAATAGCACTTACATTAATGAACTTACCTACAGTATTAAATAAAACTCTAGAAACTAAGTCATTAAATGAAATAACTGATTACTTATATAAATTAACTTCAATATACAATAAATTCTATTCAGAAAACAAAGTATTAATTGAAGAAAACGAAGAGAAGAAAATCTCATGGCTAGTATTAACAAAACTAGTATATGATGTTAACATGTTACTTATAGACACTTTAGGAATCTCAGTTCCAGAAAAAATGTAAAAAAAGTGTTGAATTTATATAGTTTATATGTTATAAGTTATGTGGTAATTTTTATTACCGCACATATCATTTATTTTTACATATAATGTTTGATATAGGAGGGCTACTTATGAGTCTTAAAAAAATGAAAAAAGAAGAACTAGAATTATTATCTAATAAGGACATTGCTTGTTTAATATTAGATGAAAGCAAAAAATCAATGAATACAGCTGAATTATTTAAACAAATAATAATCTTATTAGAATTACCAGAAAGCACATTTGAAAACAAAATTGCAGATTTCTATACTGCATTATCTACAGATAAAAGATTTATCCTATTAAAAGATGGAACATGGGATTTAAGAAATCATCATACTTCAGATAAAGTTATTAAAGTAACAGAAGAAGATGATGACGAAGAAGAATTACAAGAAGAAAAAGAAGAAACTGAAGAAGAAGATTTAGATGAAGACAACTATGATGATCAAGAACCTGAAGATTACGATGAAGATACAAACGAAGAGTTAAAGGATCTTGTAATACTTGATGAAGATGAATTAGAACTAGAACAATAATCTAGTTTTTTTTCTTCAAGATTTGTGTTATAATACCAGTGATTACCGGAAGGGGAGAATAAAAATGATAGAAAGATTAGAAGCTACTCTACAAAAGTATGAGTATTTACAAACTGAATTAACAAAACCGGAGATTCTATCTGATATCAAAAAGACTCGTGAATATTCAAAAGAAATGAGTGAGTTAGAAGATATCGTAAATTGTTATAAAAGATATAAACAAGTTTTAGCAGGTATTGAAGATGCTAAAGAGATGACTAAAGATCCAGACTTAGGAGAAATGGCTAAAGAAGAATTAAAATCTCTAGAAGAAGAAAAAACAAAGTTAGATGGAGAATTAGAAATATTACTAATTCCAAAGGATCCTAACGATGGAAAGAACGTTGTTATTGAAATAAGAGGAGCTGCTGGTGGAGATGAAGCAAATATCTTTGCTGGAGACTTATTTAGAATGTATACAAGATATGCTGAAAAACAAGGCTTTAGTTATCAAGTATACAACTCAGTAGATGGTACTGCTGGAGGATTTAGTCAAATAGAGTTTATTATCAAAGGAAAGAATGCTTATTCTTTATTAAAATATGAATCAGGTTCACACAGAGTACAAAGAGTACCTGTAACTGAATCAAATGGTAGATTACAAACTTCAACTGCAACAGTATTAGTAATGCCAGAAGCAGACGAAGATGTAGATATCGAAATCAATCCTAATGATTTAAGAATTGATATCTATAGATCAAGTGGATGTGGAGGACAAGGAGTAAATACTACAGACTCTGCAGTACGTATAACACATTTACCTACAGGTGTAGTAGTAACATGTCAAAATGAACGTAGCCAAATACAAAATAAAGAACAAGCTATGAAAGTATTAAAAACACGTCTATATGAACTTCAAGAACAAGAACGTTTAGAAAAAGAAGGAAACGAAAGACGTAGTAAGATTGGTACTGGAGATAGAGCAGAAAAGATACGTACATATAACTATCCACAAAATAGAGTAACTGATCATAGAATTGGATTTACTACAAATAACTTAGATAGAATTATGGATGGAGCATTAGATGATGTAATCAATGCCTTAATACAAGAAGATCAAAGAAGAAAGTTAGTTGGAGAAACTGAATAATGACTATAGAAGAATTATTAGTCTATGGAAAAAGTAAGATACATAAAGAACATGCTAAAATACTTCTTGCAGAACTAATAAATAGAAATCCTTTAGAATTATATAATATATTATCTGAAGTAGTAGACGAAGATAAAGCAGAAATATATAAGAAAGAAGTAGATGCTGTTCAAGAAGGAAAACCTATCCAATATGTAATTGGAAATGTTAATTTCTGTGGACAAAGATTTATCATAAATGAAAATGTACTGATACCTAGATTTGAAACAGAAGAATTAGTAGAATACACAACTAAGTATGCTAAAGAGTTATTCACAGAACCTGTGGATATAATAGATTTAGGTTGTGGAAGTGGCGTAATAGGTCTATCTTTAGAAAATAAATTATCCACAAAATCTGTGGATTTAGTAGATATTTCTGAAGAAGCTTTAGAAGTAGCTAAGATAAATAGAGATAATCTTAATAGTAAAGCTAATTTAATCCACAGTGATATGTGGAAAAGTATAACTAACAAATATGATATTGTGGTAAGTAATCCACCATACATTAAAACAAATGAAGAAATAGAAGATATTGTTAAGAATAATGAACCACATCTAGCACTTTATGCTGGAATAGATGGCTTAGATTGCTATAGAAAAATATTTGAAAGTATTAAGCCACACTTAAAAGATAAGTTCTTAATAGGATTAGAAATAGGTTATACACAAGCTATAGATATAACGAATCTTGCAAATAATTACTTAGATAATATCAAAGTAATAGTAAAAAAAGATATGTCAGAAAAAGATAGAATGATATTTATTATGAATAAATAATATAAAAA
The DNA here is from genome assembly GCA_030531695.1 of Bacilli bacterium. Lineage (GTDB taxonomy): Bacteria > Bacillota_I > Bacilli_A > RF39 > UBA660 > RUG14891. Next base: position 60,159 of record JAUNMV010000002.1, read on the forward strand.
GTCTCACTATACCTATGTAAGGAAAGTGAGATTTTTTAATGAAGAAAACTATAATAATATTATCATTAATAGTAATAATACTATGTATATTTAAAACAGAAGAAGTAATAATACCAAATGAAAGTATAAGATTTAGAGTAGTAGCTAATTCTAATACTATTAAAGACCAACAAATAAAGAAAGTAATAGTAGAGTCTCTAAATAGTGAAATAAATACTATTTCAAATAAATCAAATACAATAGAAGAAGCAAGAACTAATATTATAGAAGATATCCCAACAATACAAAATAATATAAATAATACAATTAAAGAACTAAACTATAATAAGAATATAAAAGTAGAGTATGGTAATAACTATTTTCCAAAGAAAACATATAAAGGTATTACGTATAATGAAGGAGAATATGAATCATTAGTAATAACAATAGGCGATGGTATAGGTAAAAACTTTTGGTGTGTATTGTTTCCTCCATTATGTAATATAGATGATACCAAAGAAGATGTAGAATATGTATCATTAATAAAAGAAATAATTAATAAATATAAAAGATAAACATAAGATTAAATAGATAGGAATATCTATTTTTCTTTACAGCTAAAACACGTAAAAAAACATTGAATTAATTGACAATACCATTATTATTTCTTATGATTTAATTGGGTGAAAATTATGTTAGTTAATTCAAAAGAAATGCTTGAAAAAGCAAAAAAAGGTCATTATGCAGTTCCACATTTTAATATTAATGATTTAGAGTGGACAAAATATATCTTAGAGAAATGTAACGAGTTAAATGTTCCAGTTATTTTAGGAGTTAGTGATGGAGCAGGAAAATATATGGGTGGATATAATGCTATATATGGAATGGTTACAGGTCTAATCAAAGATTTAAACATTACAATTCCAGTATGCTTACATGTAGATCATGGATGTACTGAAACTTGTAAGAAAGCACTAGAAGCAGGATTTACTTCAGTAATGATAGATGCTTCTAAATATGAATTAGATGAAAATATTAGAATTACAAAAGAAATAGTAGATTTAGCACATGCTAAAGGCGCAACAGTAGAAGCAGAAGTAGGACATATTGGAGGAACAGAAGACAATATTACTAGTGATGTATTCTATGCTACTTTAGAAGAATGTGAAAGATTATATAATGAGACAGGAATTGATTCAATCGCACCAGCTTTAGGTAGTGTACACGGATTCTATAAAGGAGAACCAAATCTTAACTTTGAAAGAATGGCTCTAATTAATGAAAAACTACCAATACCACTAGTACTTCATGGAGGAAGTGGAATTCCTAATGAAAAAATAGAAAAAGCTATTGAATGTGGTATATCAAAAATTAATGTAAATACAGAATTACAAGCTTCATGGAGTAAAGCTGTAAGAGAATTTTTAAATACAGATGACAAAGCTTATGATCCACGTAAAGTTATAGGTAGTGGTGAAAAAGCTATGAAACAAACTATTGAAGATAAAGTAAAATTATTTAAAACAGTATTATAATTAACTCCAGGAGGTTGAATATGAAAATAATAGAAATAGAAGGAGCAAAAGAATTAACTGGAACAATAAGAGTAAGTGGAGCAAAAAACGCCACAGTTGCTCTTATCCCAGCAGCTATTCTAACAGATGAAGAAGCTACTATTTGTAACGTTCCAGAAATAACTGATACAGAAGCTCTTTGTGATATATTAAGACTATTAAATGTAAATGTTAATAGATCAACAGAAAGTGTAGTAATTAATCCAACTGATATGGTTAATACAGAAATAACAGAACCATACTCTAAAAAATTACGTGCATCATATTACTTTATGGGAGCACTATTAGGTAAATATAAAAAAGCTGTTATGTATTTCCCAGGAGGATGTTCTATAGGTGCAAGACCAATAGATCTACACTTAAAAGGATTTGAAGCTTTAGGAGCTAAAGTAACAAGTGATAAGAATAAGTATATAGTTGAAGCAGAAGAACTAAAAGGAGCAAATATCTATTTAGATATAGCTTCAGTAGGAGCAACTATTAATATAATGTTAGCTGCTGTAAAAGCTAAAGGTACTACAGTAATTGATAATGCTGCTAAAGAACCAGAAATAGTTAATGTCGCAACATTCTTAAATAATATGGGTGCTAAGATTACAGGGGCAGGTACTTCTACAATTAAAATTCAAGGAGTAGAACATCTACATAAATGTTTCCATGAAGTTATTCCAGATAGAATAGAAGCAGGAACATATGTGATAATTGGTGCTCTTTGTGGTAAAAATCTAAGAGTAGATAATATGATTCCAGAACATCTAGATTCTCTTATATCTAAATTAGAAGAAATAGGAGTAAAACTAGAAGTAGGAGCAGATTACGTAGAAGTATTAGAACATGAAAGAAATTATAAAACAACTAATATAAAAACAGCCGTATATCCAGGATTCCCAACAGATCTACAACAACCATTTACTGTATTACTAACACAATGTAATGGTAAATCTAAAGTAACAGAGACTATATGGGAAAATAGATTTATGCATATACCATATCTAAAAGATTTAGGTGCTGATATAGAAGTAAAAAATCAGACAGCTACAGTATTAGGTCCAACAGAATTAAAAGGATGCCAAGTAGTTGCTACAGATTTACGTGCAGGAGCTGCAATGGTAGCTGCAGGACTTCTAGCATCAGGTACTACTACAATAACAAATGTAGAACACATACTTAGAGGTTATGAAGATATAATAGAAAAACTTTCAGATGTAGGTGCTAAAATAACTCTTAAAGAAATATAATATATTGATTATATTTCTTTTTTTATGGAGGAAAAATGAAAAAATTAATAAGCCCTAAAATGATATTTCTATATATATTAATAATCTTCTCTACATCAATAATATTTAAGAATAATAATATAAATAATATAACATATCTAAATATAGGAGATGGTTACGCCAAAGGGTTAGATTCTTTTGGTATAAATAGATATGGTTATGGAGATTATTTAAGAGATAAATTAAATGATAATAATGAATTAAAAGAATATATTAACTATTTTACTAGTAATGATATGACTATTGAAAAAGTAGAAAATTTAATATCTAATAATACTTATTGTGTATCAAAAGAACAAAAAAAGTCATTTAAAGGCTATCTTCAAGAAGCAGATTTACTAACTTTAAGTATCGGATTAAATGATTTAAAGTATAAATTTCTATCAGTGGAAGAAATAGACTCCACTAAGATGAATTCAGCACTTCAAGAATTAGAAAATAAATTTAATAAACTTATAACAGAAATAAAGAAGTATTATAAATATGATATCTATGTAATAGGATACCCAATAAATAATCTAGATTCATATTATTTATCAATGTCTATAAGAAAATATAATGATTATTTAGAAAATAATAAGAATATTATCTATATTAGTCCAAAACAACTAGATAGTAATTTCTTTTTAAATCCAAAAACTAACTACTATAATATAGAAGGACATAAGTTAATATCAGATGCTATATATAAAACTTACGAAAAAAGCTTGAAAAATAAATAAATTAATGATATATTAATAACGCAATTTATTTCTATGACAAATTTTGTCATGGCGAAGGGAGAGAAGAAAATGAAAAAGGGAATTCATCCAGAAGTAAAAGATTGCGTTGTTACATGCGCATGTGGAGAAACATTTACAGTTAAATCTACTAAACCAGAAATGACAGTTGAAGTTTGTTCTAAATGTCATCCTTTCTATACAGGAAAACAAGCTAGAGCATCTCGTGCTGGACGTGTAGATAAATTCAATAAAAAATATGGATTTAATTCAAATGAAGCTGCTTAATTTAAGCAGTTTTTATTTTGTATTTTTATAGATAATCTTATATAATGAATATAGAAAAGAGGGATAAAATGAAAATAGGTATTGCAAATGATCATAGAGGTTTTCCTCTAAAAGAATACATAAAAGCAAAACTACAAGAATTAGGTTATGAAGTAGTAGATTATGGAACAAATTCCACAGAATCTGTGGATTATCCAGATTATGCATTTGTTTTATCCACAAATGTTGTGGATAAAAACGTTGACTACGGAGTAGCTATCTGTGGAAGTGGTATAGGTATAAGTATTGCTTGTAATAAAGTAAAAGGAATACGTTGTGCCAAAGTATCAAATGTAGAAGAAGCAAGATATACAAGAGAAGATAATGATTCTAATATAGTAGCATTTGGAGAAAAGACAGATAAAGATGAAGCAGTAGAAATAGTAAAAACATTCGTAAAAACTCCATTCACTAATTTAGAAAAACATGTACGTAGAATAAATAAGATAAAAGAGTATGAGGAAAAATAATGCACGGTAAATTATTTATATACTTAATAGTTTCTATATTAGTAATGTGGTCTTTAGAATCAGTAAATATAAATGCAATATTTAAGAAAAATAGAGTATTACAAGCAAACCTATTCTATTTCTTCTTAGGAGTATCTCTAATATATTTAGTAACAAACTTTATAATGGATTTATACACTTCAATAAAAATATTATAAGAATTGTATAAATTCTTTTTTTTTGTCCACAATTATATTGAGGTGAAATAATGAAAAGAAAAAGATTAAGACCATTTGTAGTACCCACATTATCATTTATACTTTTATTTAGTTTATTTATATCCACCTTCTTTATGAAAGTGTCATCTTCTCCAACAAATAACCTACACTATGTAACAGATATAATATTAGGTAATAGATTACCAGTAATGAATATAACTAATAAAACAATTAATTATCCATATACTAATAAAAATGTAACTATAGGCAAAACATTCTATGATTATAAAGCATCAGAAGAATCACAAGAAAAATCTATTATTAAGTATGATGATACATATATGCAAAACTCTGGAGTGGATTTTGTATGTGAAGAAGTATTTGATGTATTATCAGTATTAGATGGAGAAGTAATAAGTGTAAGTGAAGATGAAACAGTAGGTAAAGTTGTAAAGATACAACACGATAATAATTATGTATCAGTCTATCAAGGATTATCAGAAGTATCAGTACGAAAAGGAGATAAAGTAATTCAAAATCAAGTATTAGGTAAGAGTGGAACTAATAAAATTGATGAAGAATTAGGTAATCATCTACATTTTGAATTATATATAAATAACGTAATGCAAAACCCTACAAATTACTTAGGAAAAAGTATAAATGAGATAAAAGGAGAGTAAATACTCTTTTTTTTATATATAAACTACGTAAAATAAGCATATAATAATATTAGAAAGAGAAAAAATGTGTTAGAATATTAATTGACAAAAAGGATGTGACATAATGATGAAGATGATTTCAAAAGATATAGGAATTGACTTAGGAACTGCAAATGTACTTATCTACATTAAAGGAAAAGGAATAGTACTAGATGAACCTAGCATTGTAGCATTAGAAGCAGATACAAAAAGAGTAATTGCTGTAGGAAAAGAAGCTAATGAAATGTTAGGAAGAACTCCAGGGAAAGTTAAAGCTATAAGACCAATGAAAGACGGAGTTATAGCAGATTTTGAAATCACCGAAATTATGTTAAATGCCTTTATAAAGAAAATTAAAGCTAAAAGATTATTCTCTAGACCTCGAGTATTAATTTGCTGTCCAACTAATATTACACCAGTAGAGAGAAATGCTATAAAAGAGGCTGCTGAAAGAACAGGAGCTAGAAGAGTATATATAGAAGAAGAACCTAAAGTAGCTGCTATAGGTGCAGGTATGGATATATCTAAACCAACTGCTAATATGGTAATAGATATTGGTGGAGGTACTACAGATATAGCAATCCTATCATTAAATGATATTGTAGTATCAGAATCAGTAAAAGTAGCTGGTAATGCTATGGATCAAGATATTATTAGATATATAAAGACTAAGTACCATTTATTAATAGGAGATCTAACAGCAGAAGAAATAAAATGTAACTTTGCTAATGTAAACGATCCAGATAAAAAAGAAAAGATGGAAATAAAAGGAAGAAATCTTCTAACAGGACTTCCAGATACTATAACAATAACTCAACTAGAAATTAAAGAAGCTCTAACAGATAGTGTTAATACAATTATAAAATCAGCAACTAGTGTATTAGAAGATTGTCCACCAGAACTATCCGGAGATATTGTGGATAAAGGAATAGTCCTTACTGGAGGAGGAGCACTTCTTACAGGATTATCAGATTTATTAGAAGAAAATCTAAAAGTACCTATTCTAATTGCAGAGTCTCCACTTACTTGTGTAGCCGAAGGAGCAGGAGTTCTTTTAGAAAACATAAAAGCCTTAGAAGAAAAAGATTATTAATGATAAGCAATTCAATTTAATTGAGTTGCTTTTATTTATTTGGTATAATCTTTTTAAAGAAAGAAGTGATAAATTGAAATGGCAATTATTTAATGCTGGAATAATAGTAGGTGCAACATTCCTCTTCTCAGCAATTATAATGATATTTATTAAAAAGATAGCTTTTCATATTAATGCCGTAGATGTTCCAAGAAGTGAAGAAGGAAATAGACATATACATAAGAAAACTACTCCTAAGTTGGGAGCTGTAGGAATATTCTTAGCATTCCTATTTGGATATATGTTATTCGGAGAACAAAGTGTTAAAATGAACTCTATTCTTATAGGTAGTTTTATAATTATACTTACAGGAATAATAGATGATATTAATCCAATTAAAGCAGGACAAAAATTAATAGGACACATAGCAGCAGCACTAGTAATAGTCTTCTATGGTGGAATATTACTAAATAATATATCTGCTTTTGGATATCAAATAGATTTTGGACTAATGGCATATCCATTTACTCTATTATTTATAGTAGCTTGTACAAATATAATTAATTTAATAGATGGTATGGATGGATTAAGTGGAGGAATATGTGCAATATTCTTCTTCACAATAGCAGCCTTATCATTCTATCAAGGTAGATATGGAAGTCTAGTATTAATATTATGCTTAATAATGTTTGGTTCAACATTAGGATTCCTATGGCATAACTTCTATCCCGCAACTATATTTGCAGGAGACTGTGCTACATTTATGGGATTCATGATATCAGTAATAACATTATTAGAATTCAAAGGACCAGCTCTTATCGGTTTCTTTGTACCATTAACAATAATAGGTATTCCAATATTAGATACATTATTCGCAATAATAAGAAGACTACTAAAAGGAGAACCTCCATTTAAAGCAGATAGACAACACCTACATCATCAATTATTAGGAATGAACTTCTCACATAGAACTACAGTGTTAATTATATATGCAATAAATATCTTATTCGCATCAGCATCAATGTTCTATACAATGGTAGATCAAAAAATAGGACAAATAATCTATATAATAATATTTATATTAGTAATATGGTTTGTTCTACATACATCAATTATTACTGACAAAACTAAAGAATTAAAAATAAACAATAAAAGAAAAGATATGTAAACATCTTTTCTTTTTATTATGCGTAATGATATAATAAAAGTACAAGGAGGAGATAGTATGGAAATAACAATTCATGGAGATAAGTTAAAAATTACTTCATCTATGAAAGAGTACATTGAGGAGAAACTAGGAAAACTAGATAAATACCTAGAGAAGAGCGGAGAAGTTCATGCTAATGTCATAGTAAAAGTAAGTAACTACACACAACGTGTTGAAATCACCATACCATTAAAATCAGTAATTTTAAGAACAGAGGATTCACAACAAGATTTCTACGCTGCTGTAGATAAAGCTATAGACAAGCTTGAAAGACAAATTAGAAAGAATAAGACAAGAATTGCGTCTAAACAAGTTAAGAATGACTATGGTTTTGCTTTATCAGAAATAGTAGATGAAGAAGAAGCAGAAGAATCAAAAGTAGTTAAGAGAAAGAAAGTAGAAGTAAAACCTATGGATGAAGAAGAAGCAATTCTTCAAATGGAATTATTAGGTCATGAATTCTACATGTATAAGGATAGTGAAACAAATAAACCAACAGTTGTTTATAAGAGAAAAGATGGCAACTATGGTATTATTGAATCTGAATAAAATTAAATAGAGGATTTCAAAAGAAATTCTCTTTTTTTATGTTATAATTCTTTTAGATAGAGAGGTTGTTTCAGTATGAATATTGGTATGATTAACAGTGGAATTATAAGTGGTTGTGAACCATATTTATTAGTTTTAAATATATTAATGGCAGGTATTACATTAGCTTTCATATTATTCTTATCTATTCTATATTTTACTAAGAAGAATATGCCTAACTTAGAAACAAAAATCTATAAATTCTTAATTATAACAACACTAATCGAACTAATTACTTTTTTAGCCCAATATATATTAGATATGAATGGAAACAACTATCCTAATTTAATAGTATTTCTTTGTAAAACTAGAATGGTGGACTTAGCATACTGGTATGCATTAATAAATTTATATAGATATGTAGTAATAAAAGAACAAGATAAAAACTTAGAGAAGAAGATTCACCATAACAGAAAAAAACTAAATACTATTTTCTTTACTATTATGGGTGTAGTAACACTATTAGGTTATTTATTACCATTAGAAATGCAATATTCTGCATTAGGATCAAAAATAGTTATTAATGTATATGTTATATATTTAGCAATCTATTTCACATTAAGTGATGTTATTTATATTGGATTACTAATATATAGTAGGGGAAAGTTTACTAAAAGAAAATTTATACCATTTATAATAATAGATATATTTATGATTGTATTATTTGGTATAGGAAATATATTTGGAGAAGTTCAAATATCAGTGGTTATAAGATCGCTAGTAGTATATGCTATGTACCATACACTAGAAAATCCAGATGTTAAGATGGTAAATGAACTTACATTAGCCAAAAACCAAGCTGAGAAAAGTAATAATGCAAAGAGTGATTTCTTATCAAGTATGTCTCATGAACTACGTACACCATTAAATGCCATAGTAGGCTTATCTCAATTAATAGAAGAAGAATCTAATCAAGATGAAGTCAAGAATGACGCTAAAGATATTTTGATTGCCTCAGAAAACCTATTAGAATTAGTAAATAGTGTATTAGATATAAATATGTTAGAAGCAAATGAATTAGAGAAAGTAGAAGTAGAATACAATCCACAAGAAGTATTTACTTCACTTATTAATATGCTAAATATAAGATTAAGAGAAAAACAAATAGATTTTAATTCAAATATATCAAGTAATATACCTAATAAATTATATGGTGATAAAGAAAAGATAAAAAGAATAATAAGTAATTTATTAACAAATTCAGTTAAATATACAGATAATGGTAATATAACATTTAATATAGAATGTACTAATACTAAAGATAAATGTAATTTAAAAGTAATAGTAAAAGATACAGGTAGAGGAATGTCAGAAGAACAACTAGATAATTTATTTACTAAGTTTAATAGATTAGATAGTGATATAGATAGTAATATAGCAGGAGCAGGATTAGGTCTTGCTATAACTAAAAGTTTAGTTGATTTACTAGATGGAAAGATAAATGTAGAATCTAAAATAAATGAAGGTACAACATTTACTGTAGAAATAACACAAACAATTGTAGAAGAAACATTATAGGAGGAAAAGTATGGATAGAAGTATAATATCTACAAATATAGGAATGTTATCAGTATTATTAATATTCATGTCATTTTTAGCCTTTATGTATTTTACTAAAAAGAATATGGATAATATAGAAAATAAGATATATAAAATAATGATTATAGGAGCATTACTAGAAATAATTACAGGATTAATAGCTAGAATAATACAAATAAATGGACCAGTAGATGCACCAATAATAACGTTCTTATTAAGAATAAAAGAATTTGCTTTTCTAATATTCTATTTCTATATAGTTGTATATAAGATAGTAATAATGAAATCTAGAAAAAAGGATTTCTTAGAAAAATATAATAAGAACAAGAAAAAAGTATTTATAGTATTCTCGGTTATAATGATAATATCTTTCTTATTATGTTTATTCCTACCTATGAAACTTACAATAAGTGAAATAGAAAATATCTATGAGACAGATGTTTGTCCAGCAATGCTGTTCTTTGGATTACTATTCTTATTTCTAACAATAACGTATGCTATAGTAACATTATTAAGTATTGGTAAGATAGAAAAGAAAAAGATAATTCCATTCCTAGTAATAGATATTTGTTACTTTGTACTTTCTTTTGATAGTATCTTCTCAAATTATATAACAGCTACCCTACAAAGAGTATTAGTAGTATTTATTATGTACCATACTATAGAGAATCCTGATATGAAATTAGTAAATGAAATGGAATTAGCTAAAAATCAAGCTGAAAAAAGTAATAATGCTAAAAGTGATTTCTTAAGTAGTATGTCACATGAATTAAGAACACCACTTAATGCCATAGTAGGTCTTTCTCAAATGATAGAGGAAGAATCAAATCAAGAAGAAGTAAAAAATGATGCTAAAGACATAGTAGTCGCATCAGAAAACCTATTAGAACTAGTAAATGGTATTCTAGATATTAATAAATTAGAAGCTAATGAAGTAGAAAGAGTAGAAAAGAATTATAATCCTATACAAATGCTAAATGAGTTAGAAAATATGATAAAAATACGTATAGGAGATAAACCAATAGAATTAAGAACAAATTATCAAGATAATATACCTAATACATTATATGGTGATAAAGATAATATAAAAAGAATTGTTAGTAATCTATTAACTAACGCAGTTAAGTATACTGAAAGTGGTTATATAGACTTTATTGTAGAAAGTACAAACACAAAAGATAAATGTAATCTAAAAATAGTAGTAAAAGATACAGGTAGAGGTATATCAGAAGACAGAATACCAGATCTATTTACTAAGTTTAATAGATTAGAGTCTGATAAAGATAGTGATATATCTGGTACAGGATTAGGTCTTGCTATAACAAAAAGCTTAGTAGACTTATTAGGTGGAAAGATACAAGTAGAGTCTAAGTTAGGAGAAGGAACTACATTTACAGTAACACTAACTCAAATAATAGTTAATGAAGAAATATTATAAATAAGTGGATGTTAAATCCACTTTTCTTTTACTATTATGTTATACTTATAATAGAAAAAAGTAGGGTGATAAAATGGATGAATCAAGAATAGCAAACATAGCAATTACCTGCTGTTGTTTTTTATTTATATCATTGTTAGCAATAATGTATTTTTCAAAGAAAAATATGAAGAATTATGAAAATAAGATATATAAGCATATATTAGTATGGAGTATATTAAACTTAATATTCTATATGGCAGGAGGATTACCTTTCTTATTTAATAAGCCATTATATTTTAGTGATGAATATTCAATTATAATAGGAAAGTTTACAGGATGTGCAACAGTAGTATGGTTTGCTTACTTCGCTTTATATATCCAAGTAGTAGCTAAACAAAATAAAAAGAAGAAATCTTTTATTCAAAGATATAAGTATGCACCTATATTTGTACAAATATTAATAATAATACTAGCTATATTAGCTTTTACATTCCATATGGGTAGATTAATAGATCCAAATGGAGAAACATATATAGGAGGCCCTGCAGCTATCTATTACTGGTTGACATCAACAATATGTGTATTAATATCTGTAATAACTCTAATAACTAACTTAAGAGGAGTACCATTTAAAAAAGCATTCCCATTATTATTAATAACATTCCTATTACCAGCAAGTATAATTGCTAATGGAATGGTATCATTATCAGTATTACCATTATCTATGACTTTAGTATCTTACTTAATGTACTTTACTATAGAAAATCCTGACTTAAAATTAATAAATGAATTAACTTTAGCAAAGAATCAAGCAGAACAAGCATCTAATGCTAAAAGTGATTTTTTATCTAGTATGTCACATGAGTTAAGAACACCACTAAATGCTATAGTAGGATTATCTCAGATGATAAAGACAAATGAAAACTTAGAAGAGATACATACGGATTCAGATGACATAATAGTAGCCTCAGAAAACCTACTAGAACTAGTAGATGGAATACTTGATATTAATAAACTAGAAACTAATCAAATGGAATTAGTAAAATCAAACTATCACCCAGTAGATGTAATAAATGATTTAATTAAAATGATAGATATAAGAATAGGTGAAAAGAATCTACAATTAAGAACAAACTTCAGTAAAGATATACCATATGAATTATCTGGAGATAAAGATAAATTAAAAAGAATAATAAGTAACTTACTAACTAATGCAGTTAAGTATACAGAAGAAGGATATATAGACTTTAATATATCTTGCACAAATATAAAAGATAAATGTAATTTAAAAGTAGAAGTAAAAGATACAGGTAGAGGAATATCAGAAGAAAGAATACCAGAGTTATTTACTAAATTTAATAGATTAGAGTCTGATAAAGATTCAGATATACAAGGTACAGGATTAGGTCTTGCTATAACAAAAAGTCTAGTAGACTTAGTAAATGGAAAGATACAAGTAGAATCTAAATTAGGAGAAGGAACAACATTCACAGTTACTTTAACACAAGATATAATTACACAAACTTCTCCAACAGAAGTAGCAATAGAAAAGCCAATACATAGTGAAATTAATGCACCTAATATTACAAATACTGAATTAAAAACTCAAAATATAGAAGATAATACACCTGAATCTAATAAAAAAATACTAGTAGTAGATGATAATAAATTAAATCTAAAAGTAGCATCTAAGATATTAGAAAGTTTCAATTTTGATGTAGAAACATCTAATAGTGGATTTGAGTGTATTGATAAAATAACTAATCAAAATAGATACGATATAATATTTATGGATATAATGATGCCAGAAATGGATGGAGTAGAGACAATGAAGAAACTTAAGAATATGTCTCTTAAAACTCCAATAGTAGCCTTAACAGCAGATGCAGTAGAGGGTAGTCGTGAGAGATATTTAGATGAAGGATTTGATGATTACGTAGCAAAACCAATAGATCAAATGACTTTAGAAGAAACTCTACACAAATTACTAGATTTAAATGTAATAACAGAACAACAGGCTAATACATATAAAGAAAACTATAATAAAAAAGATGAAGAAGATACTGAAATCCTTTAATAGTAAGGAAAAACTTTATTTCTTCTTTTTTTTTTGGTAGAATAGTAAGGTGAAGGAGATGAGTAAATGCAATTTTTAAGAAAATTGTTTGATCATGAATATAAAGAATTAAAAAGATTCGAAGTATTAGCTAATCAAATAATGGATTTAGACGAAGAGTATTCAAAATTAACTGATACTGAGTTACAAAATAAAACTGAAGAATTTAAAGAAAGATTAAAAAAAGGTGAAACATTAGATGATATCTTAGTAGAAGCATTTGCGACTGCAAGAGAAGCATCTTTCCGTGTAATTGGAGAAAAGCATTACTATGTACAAATATTAGGTGGTTTAGCAATTCACTTTGGTAACATTGCTGAAATGAAAACTGGTGAAGGTAAAACTTTAACATCAGTATTACCGGCTTACTTAAATGCTTTATCTGGTGAAGGAGTTCATATCATCACAGTAAATGAATACCTAGCTGGACGTGATGCTGAATGGATGGGTGGAATACATAGATTCTTAGGATTAACAGTAGGTGTTAATGGTAGAGAATTAACTCCAACAGAAAAACAAGAACAATATAATTGTGATATCTTATATTCTACTAATAATGAAGTTGGTTTCGATTACTTAAGAGACAACATGGTAGTAAGAAAAGAAGATAGAGTACAAAGACCATTAAACTTTGCTATAGTAGATGAAGTTGACTCTGTATTAATAGATGAAGCAAGAACTCCATTAATAATATCAGGTGGAGAAATGAAATCAGCTAATCTATATATAGATGCAGATAGATTTGCTAAAAGTTTAAAAGAAACCACAGATTATGTATATGATGAAAAAACAAAGAGTGTTAACTTAACTGAATCTGGTTCTGAAAAAGCAGAAAAGATGTTCAGAATAAGTAACTTATACGATATAGAAAACTCAACATTACTACACTATATAAATCAAGCACTACGTGCTAACTATGGAATGAGAAATGATGTAGATTACGTAGTACAAGATGGAGAAGTAATTATAGTAGATCAATTCACAGGACGTCTACAAAAAGGTAGAGCTTTCTCTGATGGTCTACATCAAGCAATAGAAGCTAAAGAAGGAGTTAATATTAATCAAGAAACTAAGACTTTAGCAACTATCACATTCCAAAATTTATTCAGAATGTATAAAAAACTTGCTGGTATGACAGGTACTGCAAAGACTGAAGAAGAAGAGTTCAGAAATATCTATAATATGTATGTTATAGAAATACCTACAAATAAACCAGTAATAAGAGTAGATGCACCAGACTTAGTTTATGCAACAAAAGAAGCTAAGTATAAGGCAATAGTCCAATTTGTAAAAGAAAGATATGAAGCTGGTCAACCAGTACTTATAGGTACAATTGCTATTGAAACATCAGAATTAATAAGTGGTTTATTAAAACAAGCGAAAATACCACATGAAGTATTAAATGCTAAGAACCATGCTCGTGAAGCAGAAATAATCTCAAAAATAGGTTTAAATAAATCTGTTACTATCGCAACTAATATGGCAGGTCGTGGTACAGATATTAAACTATCAGATGAAATAAGAGAATTAGGTGGATTATGCGTAGTAGGTACAGAACGTCATGAATCACGTCGTATTGATAACCAACTTCGTGGACGTTCAGGACGTCAAGGAGATCCAGGATATACTCAATTCTTTGTATCTATGAAAGATGATTTAATGGTAAGATTCGGTTCTGATAGAATTGGAAGTATGTTAGAAAACATGGGATTAGGAGATCAACCTATCCAAAGTAGAACATTCACATCATCTCTAACTCAAGCTCAAAAAAGAGTTGAAGGTAATAACTTTGATATAAGAAAATCTCTTCTTCAATATGATGATGTTATGAATAACCAAAGAGAAATAATCTATGGTAAGAGAAATGAAATACTAGATAGTGAAAGTATTCATGAAACAGTATTATCTACATTTAGACATCATATAGAAGATTTAGTAAATTCACATCTAGCACCAGAAGGTATGTTAGTAGATTCTGACTATGATGAAATAACTGAATTTACTAATAATAACTTACTAGCTAAAGATATAAAAGTATCAGAAATAAAGAATAAGAAGCCAGAAGAAGTAATAGATACTATTTGTAAGTTAGTAATAAATGAATATGAAGAAAAGATTAAACCAGTTCCACAAGAATTAACTAATGAATTTGAAAAAGTAATAAGCTTACAAGTATTAGATAATTACTGGATGGAACATATTAATACAATGTCTCATTTAAGAGAAGGTATCCACTTAAGAGGATATGCTCAAGAAGACCCACTTCGTGCTTATACTATGGAAGGATTTGATCTATTTGATCAAATGCTACAAAGAATAGATAAAGATATATCAATCTTCTTATTAAAAGCAGAAGTAAGACAAAATGTAGAAAGAAAAGAAAATACAACTAAACAAATTACTAATGATCCAGATAAAGGAGAAAAAAGACAACCTAAAAAAGCAAAACAAAAAATAGGTAGAAACGATCCTTGTCCATGTGGCTCAGGGAAAAAATATAAACAATGCTGTGGTAAGTAGCGATAAATAAAGGGTTTGCGAGGATTTTGTCCACGTAAAAAACACTCAAAAAAGGCTATTTGTCCACATTTTGTCCACGTAAATTTAAGATTGTGGACAAAAATGCATAATTTATATGAAAATTTAGTATATTATTCGTGGACAACACGTTAGATAAAAGTCATCAAAATTTGATGGCTTTTTGTTTACCATAATTTAGGAAAGAGGTACAAAGAATGGTAAGCGTAAGAAAACGTGGAAAGGTATATGAATACCGAATTGAAATAGCATCTATTGATGGAACAAGAAAGTGGCTAACAAAGTCAGGATTTAAAACTAAGCAAGAAGCATTACACGAAGGAGCATTAGCTTATAATGAATATTACTATTATGGTAAGAAGAATAAGAATAGAGATATGTCATTTGCAGACTATCTAGATTATTGGATTGATAACTATTGTAATTTTAATTTGAAATATGCAACTATAGTAACTTATTTAAATATTATTAAGGTTCATTTAAAACCTAAACTTGGAATGTATAAGTTATCTCAAATAGATTCAGAACTTATACAAAATTTTATTAATCAATTATATGTAGAACATAGTTATTCAAAATGCTATTTAAAAGGAATATTAAAAGCAATTAAAGGAGCATTAAAATATGCTTGTTATGATGTTAATTTTATTAATCATAATCCAGCAGAACATGTTCATATTCCGAGATATGAAGTAGTAACAGGTGATCCAGCTCATATTTATACACAAGAAGAAATAGAAAGAATATTAGATAGATTTAAAGATTTACCATACATCTATTATTCATTTTTAACAGCATACTATACAGGATTAAGAGTATCAGAAGTATACGGCTTAACTTGGGATAATATAGATTTTGAGAATAAAACATTGACTGTCGATAAAAATATAATAAGAAAGAATAAAGATGGACTACCTAAAAGATATAATATAGCTAAAGGACATTCTACTGAAACATGGTTTTATGGTAGTTGTAAGAATCCTCAATCAAGAAGAACTATTGCAATAGGAGATACATTAATAAAAGCTTTAAAAGAATATAAGAAACTAACAGAAGAACATAAGAAGTTTTATGGAGATAAATATTTAAAACATTATGAAAAGAAAGTATTAAATGAATATACTAAAAGAGAAGAAATTAAAATAGTAGATGCAGAAGCTGAATTAGATGTTAATCTACCAGAAGCAAGACTAATATTTGTAAAACCCAATGGACAATTTAGAGGAACTGAAACCCCAAGACATGCTTATAAAGTAATTAACTATGAATTAAAAATACCAAGTAGATTTCATGACTTTAGAGACACACATGCAACAAGATTAATTGAGCAAGGTGCAGATATTAAAGCAGTATCTAAAAGATTAGGTCATTCTACTATTATGACTACTTATAACATTTATGTAAGAGTAACTGAGAAGATGGAAACAGATACAGTAGATAGATTTGAGAGTTATACTAATTCATTAGATATACCAGATAATGAAGAAATAAAATATAAAGACTAATTTCGTTTTTTAAGGAATATGTCGAAATAAAAACTTACGAAAAATAAAAAAATATGCTACAATTATATTGTTTTTAACAAGAATTTAGGCGACACATGTAGAGTTTTTAACTCGTAAATCTGATCACAGAACTAAATCTTTGATTGGATTAATGCATGTGTTTTTTGTTTAAAATTTTTTACTTATATTTTTATAAAAGAGATAGTTGTCTGTTGAATATTTAATGGCAGATAGATATTCTGAAATAACTAGATCTGATCTCTTAAATAATCAATAACTGCAAAATTGATTATGACAAGGAGGTATATAAATG
>JAUNMV010000028.1 GCA_030531695.1 Bacilli bacterium
AAAGAAGCAGAAGCTAATAAAGAAGCAGATAAAAAACGTAAAGAAGAAGCAGATGTTAAAAATGAAGCTGAACAATTATTATTCCAAACAGAAAAAGCTATTAAAGATTTAGGAGATAAAGTTGATTCTAAAGATAAAGAAGAAGCTGAAGATCTTGCTAAAGAATTAGAAAAAGCTATTGAAGATAATGATATTGAAGAAATTAAAGATAAGAAAGAAAAACTTCAAGAAAAAGCTATGGCATTATCTGCAAAAGTATATGAAGAAGCTGCTAAAGCAAATCAAGCTAGTCAAGAAGAAACATCAGATAATGATGATAAAAAAGATGACAATGTAAAAGAAGCAGACATCGAAGAAGAATAATTAATTAAGTAGTCCTTAATTGGACTACTTAATTTTGATAATTTAAAAAAGGAGTGAATATATGGCAACAAAAAGAGATTATTATGAAGTCTTAGGCGTAGATAAAAGTGCTACTGAACAAGAAATAAAAAGTGCTTTTAGAAAGAAAGCTAAAGAATTTCATCCTGATTTAAATAAAGATAATCCAGATGCTGCTGAGAAGTTTAAGGAAGCACAAGAGGCTTATTCAGTGTTATCTGATGAAAATAAAAGAAAGATGTATGATCAATATGGGCATGCAGGAGTAGGAAATGGTTCTGCAGGTGCTGGTGGTTATGGAGGCTTTCAAGGTTTTGATGCATCAGATTTTGGATTTGGAGATATATTTGACTCTATCTTTGGTGGTGGATTTGGTGGAGGAGGTTTCTCTAATTTTGGAGGAAGTTCTAGAAGCCGTTCTACTAGAGGAGCAGACTCTTTAATGAGAATGGATTTAACATTCGATGAAGCTATTTATGGATGTGAGAAAAAATTCTCAATTGATGTTATTGAAGATTGTGATGAATGTGATGGAGTAGGTGGATTTGATGCTAAGACATGTTCTACATGTCATGGTGCTGGTACTGTTACTACTCAACAACAAACAATCTTAGGTTCTTTTATGTCAAAGACTACATGTCCTGATTGTCATGGTAAAGGTAAGACATTTAAGACTACATGTAGTGCTTGTGGTGGAAAAGGTAAAGTTAAAAAGAATAAGAAATTAACTATTAATATTCAAGGTGGTATTCAAACTGGTGACCGTCAACGTATAAGAGGTAAAGGCGGAGCCGGAGAAAATGGCGGAGAAAATGGAGATTTATGGATTGAATTTGTTGTTCAAGAACATAAATATTTCTTAAGAGAAAATGATGATATCTATCTTGAAGTACCATTAAATATAAGTGAAGCTATATTAGGATGTAAAAAGAAAATACCTACACTATATGGTAATGTAAATGTAAATATTCCTGCTGGTACTAATACAGGTGATCAACAACGTATTAGAGGTAGAGGCGTAGATAATAAGAATAATCGTCATAAAGGTGATATGTACTTAGTATTTAAGATTTATACTCCTAAAAAGCTTAATAGGGAACAAAAGAAATTAATAGAAAAATTAGGAGAGACAGATTTAGATACAGTTGAAATTAATAACTTTGATAGATTTGTAAATAATAATAATTAATTTAAAGACAGAGTTTATACTTTGTCTTTTATTTTGTATAATTATAGTAGGTGATTATATGGGTGACTTAATAACTGAATTCATAAGAGAATATTTAGAAGAGAAGATTGCAGCTAATAAGTACTCTTATTTTCTCTCTCGTAAAAAGAAAACTGGATATCGATTAGTTGATAAACCACAAGTAGATTTTAAAGAATGTGATATTACTGAATATTTAAGATTTAGTGATAAATTTAATATTGCAGTATTAGACTTTCAAAATAAGTTTAAGGAAGTATTTCCTGAAGAATATTTAGCACATTTTAATTTTAATATTAAAAATACGGATATTATTGATTATAAGTTAAAGATTATTAATAAGATTAAGTCTATTTTTACAAGTCAAGCATTAGGTTGTTTTGATGCTTATAACAATACTATTGAAATATTAAAGAAGCCGGAAAATGAATTTGAATTTAGAAAGATTATAAATCATGAGTTATTACATTTATCTAGTGCAGCTAATATGGCTTTTTGTGGTTTAAGTCAAGAAGTACTTACCAAAAAAGGATCAGTAATAATAGGTAATGGTATTAATGAAGGATATACCGAATATTTAAATAAAACATATTTTTCTGATAATGTTGATTATTCATATCATGATCAAGTACAATTTGCTTCTATGATAGAAAATATTGTTGGGAAAGACTTTATGATAGATTGTTATTTTAATAGAGGATTATCTCCGTTAATAAAGAAATTAGGTGAAAAGATAGGAGATAATAGTAAAGCAATTGACTTAATACTAAGTTTAGATTGTGTATTAGGCAAAGCTAATTTTCTATTTAATAGATCTAAATATACTGATGTTAGATTTCAACTAGCTAACTTTTATATAAAAGAATTAGAAGATAGAAAAAATAAAGGAATAATAGATCAAGATAAATATAATAAAATGAGATATTTAAATGTAGATAGATTTATTCGTGGTGATGACTTTTATAGTGAAAATACTGTTATAGAAGATGATGAAAAATATAGAATAATAATTGATGGTGAAAATAGTAAGAGAATTAATAAGAAAAGTGATAATATTTCGTTTGTATTAGATGAAGAAAATAGAGTTATTAAAAAGTAGACTTTATTTTTAGATATTACTATTGTATAATGATAATAGAGGTGAAGAATATGAAGGCTACTAAAAATAAAAAGTTAATTATGGAACAAAATAAAGTCCTAATATTTATTTGTGTCGGATTTATTATTGGTATTGGTATTTTAGGATTATTCTTTTATCTTCCTAGTTTAACTGATTCTAAAAAGACATCTGATAAAGTTATTGGTGATGATGGAATCGTCGATGACTTAGGTGGCATCAGAGGAAATTAATAATACGTAATTATACGTATTTTTTTTGGAATTAATTGAATAACTAATTATTTTTATGCTAATATTATTTTGGTAATAATTGAAGGAGGTATTTTATGGCAACAGGAACTAAAGGGGATAAATATACTAAAGAGATAATAGAAAGAATATTAGAAGAGGGATGTCTTGATAAAGATCCGAGACCTAAGTATGCTGATGGTACTCCTGCTC
The DNA here is from genome assembly GCA_030531695.1 of Bacilli bacterium. GTDB lineage: Bacteria > Bacillota_I > Bacilli_A > RF39 > UBA660 > RUG14891. The sequence continues at coordinate 3,149 of JAUNMV010000028.1, forward strand.
ATACTTTAAGTGTTAATCATGGAATATGTACTTATGATTTAAGTAAAGGAGAATTTCCATTAATTACTTTGAGACCTATAGCTGTATCTAAGAGTATTGGTGAATTACTTTGGATTTATCAAGATGAGTCTAATAATTTAGATAGATTAGCTGAATATGGTGTCACATGGTGGGATGATTGGGATATTGGTGATAGAACAATAGGTGCTTGTTATGGTGAGACTGTAAGAAGACATAAATTAGTAAAGGATCTATTAAAAGGATTAAAAGAAAATCCTGATGGTAGAAGACATATCATTTCTTTATGGCAAGTAGATGATTTTAATGATCCTCATGGATTAAAGCCTTGTGCATTTATGACTATATGGAATGTTAGACATGGAAAAGATGGAGTAGATTATTTAGATATGTGTTTAGTACAAAGAAGTAGTGATTTTTTAACTGCTGGATGTATTAATCAAGTACAATATGTAGTATTTCAACACTTAATAGCAAGACATTTAGGATATACTCCAGGAAGATTTACATGGTTTTATGATAATATTCAAATATATGATAGACATGTTGAACAAGCTAAAGAGATGTTAAAGAGAGAACCAATTGATTGTAATCCGCATATTGAAATCAATCCGGAAAAGACTGATTTTTATGATATGAGACCTGAAGATATTAAAATTGAAGGTTACCCATTAAAAAAGATAAAGGAAAAGAACCCACAATTAAAGTTCGATTTAGGTATTTAATATGAAGAATGTAACAATTATAGCGGCTATTGGAAAAAACCGTGAATTAGGAAGAAATAATGATTTAATATGGCATTTACCAGATGATTTAAAGTTCTTTAAGGAAAATACATTAGGTAAGCCAATTGTAATGGGACTTAATACATTATACTCATTACCACGTAAGTTAAAAGACAGACAATATATTGTTTTAACTAATCAAAAAGTTGAATTAGATGATGATATAATTGTAGCTAAATCATTAGACGAATTACTTGATATTATAAAGAAACGTACTGATGAAGTTATGATAATAGGTGGAGCATCTATTTATAGACAGATGATTGATTATGCAGATAAAATGCTTTTAACTGAGGTGGATGCAGAATGTAAGGATGCAGATGTATACTTTCCTGAATTTGACAAAAATGATTGGAATAGTGAAGTATTATCTAGTCATGTTACTTTAGAAGATATACCTTATAAGCATTTAGTTTATACCAGAAAATAAAAGATGAATATTCATCTTTTTTTATGTATATTTTTGTGCTAAAATATAGGCAGAGAGGAGTAGAGTTTTATGATGAATAGACAAGAATTAAAGGAATGGTCAAAGAATAAGGCAAAAAGTAATATGTGGTTACTTTTAGGAATGATTTTAGTTTCATCTATCATTACTGGATTTACTATTGGTAGTAGCTATAATGCTGAGACTGGACAATATAGTAGTGGATATAATATTGGATTCATTTTCTATTTCGTAGAAGTTGGATTATACGCTGCTATTGCTTCATTCGTAAATGGTGGAAGTATTGAATTCAAAGACCTATTTAAATATAGTAGTGACTTTGTAAGATGCTTAATTACTAAGATCTTAGCTTCAATCTTTATTTTCCTTTGGACTTTATTATTAATTGTTCCTGGAATAATTAAAGCTTTTGGTTATTCTTTAATACCATTATTACTTGCAGATTCAAAATATAAGGATTTAACTCATCAAGAACTTCTAAAGAAGAGTGAAGAGATGATGGATGGACATAAGATGGATTACTTTACTTTAATGTTAAGTTTCATCGGATGGCATATCTTAGCAATCTTTACTTGTGGAATTCTTGAAATATGGATTATTCCATACCAAACAGTTGCTCAAGTTAAATTCTTAACTGACGTTAAAGCAGCAAGCGAAGGTGTTAGTGCTCCAGTTGAAAATACTGCAGCTCCAACAGAAGCATAATATTAGTACATTAAAAAGACTCCATTTGGAGTCTTTATTATTTTGTTAATGTTTTATTAGCATCAATATTTATAAATGGAATATTTTCTCCTGTTACTGTAGGTAGTTGACCATTCCATTTTTGTATGGCTTCTAATTCTTTCTTTATTTTTTGAAGTTCAATTATTTTATCTGTGATACTACTATTTAGTTTTTCATTTGCTTCTGCTTCTTTTTCTGCAGTAATTACTTTTGTTTCAGCTTCGATAATTGCTGTTTCTTTTTGTTTTTCTGCTTCAATGATTGCAATTTCTTTTTGTTTTTCAGCAGTTTGCTTCTTTTGTTCTGCTACTTGTTTTTCTTCTATTGCTTGATTATATTGATCTGAGAAACCAAATTGAGAAATATTGAATGCTGTAACTGTAATTCCTTTTTCATTTAATGTTTCATTTAATCTTTCTTTTGTTTTTGCTGCTATTTCATCTCTGTGTTTTAATACATCATTTGATGAATACTTTGTAGTTTCACTTTTAAATATTTGATCTACTGTATCTCCATTATTAATTAATTGATCTTCATAATTAGTTCCAATATTTTTATATACATATTCTGCTTGATTTTTATTTAAGTGATAGTGTATTGTTACACTTCCTAATAAATCTTGTTCATCTGATGTAGCAGCAGAATTATTTGATCCATAATCAAATGTTTTTGTTTTTTCTTTGATATCCATCTTTTTCATTCTTCCTATAAATGGAGTAACGAAATGAATACCAGAATCTTCTACAGTTCTTACATAAGCACCTGCTCTTGTTTCAATTCCTACTTCTCCTTCTTTAATAATTCTAACTGAAGATATAAATCCAGTTATTGTAATTACACCGGCTACTATTCCGGCAGTTATTGCTGTTTTAGCTTTGTCCATTTTTTACATAATTCCTTTCTTTTTTATTGTTTTATATCATATATAAATATTTAGTAGTAGTCAATAAAAAAAGCGATTATTTCGCTTTAATAAATCATTGTATGTAATATTCTATCAGTATTCTTAAAATTAAATTTAGCTATTTCTTTTAGCTTGTCTTTTCCATATTTTTCTACTACTTCTTCACCTATAGCATCAACGTCTTTTCCAGCTCCTTTTGGTAGTGGAATATGGATTTCATCACATAAAGCATCGAATTTCTTTAAGAATATATATCTACTTATAATAGATCCACAAGCTACAGCTAGATTTTTATCTTCAGCTTTAGTCATAAAAGTAATATCTCTTTGGATTTCGCTAACTCCATTTAAGTATTCATAATATCTTGCTTCTCTTGCGAATTCATCTACAATTATGTAGTCATATTTTGGATTTTCTTCATGAATTAATTGATATAAAACTTTATTATGCATAACAGCTTTAATTTTATTCATATTTAGTTCTTTATTATATCTTTCGTTATATTCTTTGTTTGTTAAAATAATACTTCTATATTTAATTCTTTTAGCAATTTCAGGGGCAATTTTTAAAATCTTATTATCATCTAATTTTTTAGAATCTGTTACACCTAAGGAATCTAGATATTCTATATCATCTTTTGTGACATAACAGGCTGTTACAATTATAGGTCCAAAATAATCTCCTGTTCCTACTTCATCACTACCTACAGAGTTACAATTATGATATTTTTGATCTTTCTTTTTATTTTCTTCTTGTTTCTCTTTAGTATTTTCTAAAGCAACTCCCCACATTGCGGCATCTACATCTGCAGAAGTACCTTGAAACATACATTTACCAGATTCATATAAAGTAATTACTGTGTCTTCTTCTTGAGCTTGGAATACTGCGTAAGGAATAACTTTATCTCTTATTTTATCTTTATAGTATTCAATCATTTTTTCTTTTATTTCATCATTCACTTTTATTACAACGTTCACTATAGCCACCTCGAGTTAATTATAGCATAAATTTTAATAATACGTTATACTTATTAATAGGAGGATGTATATGAGTATATTAGATATTATTATAGTACTTATTATTTTAATGTTTGGGGCAGTAGGTTTTAAGAAAGGTGTTATTAAAGAGGGAGTATCTTTAATAGGAACTGTTTTAGTTTTTATTATTAGTTATATGTTTAAAGGTGTAATTGGTAATGAATTATGTAAGTTTTTACCATTCTTTGAATTTAGTGGTAAGTTAGAAGGCCTTGTATCTTTAAATATTATTCTTTATCAATTAGTAGGGTTCTTTATTTTATTTAGTGTTTTATTTATTGTATATCACATTATTATGTTTGTAGGTAAAGTATTACAGAAGATAATAGATGTAACATTAATTCTTACTATTCCTTCTAAATTAGCTGGTGGAGTAGTAGGACTAATAAAGGGTTATCTTATAATGATGATTGTGTTATTAGTACTTGTTATTCCTTTAAAGAATAGTGAAATATGTAAAGATAGTATTTTAATGGACTTAATGCTTTATAAGACTCCTATAGTATCAAATTATACTAGTGATATTACTAATTCTGTTAGTGAAGTAAGTGATTTAGTTATTAAAATTAATAAAAACCAAATAAGTGTTGATGAGGCTAATATTGAGATTATTAAATCTACTTTAAAATATAAAGTTATTGATAAACATACTTTAGAACAAATAATTGTATTAGATAAATTAAAATCAGTGAAGGGGATAAATAAATATTATGAAGAGATTAGATAATATAGAAGAGTATAACAATATAATTAATAATTCTTTAGTATTTGTTATATTCTATAATACTTTTCATTCTACTATGTTTGTGAAAGATTCTTATGTTAAAAGATTAGTAGAAAATCATCCAGAAGTAGATTTTTATGGAGTAAATATAGATCAATTATCTGATATTTTAGAGGATAGTGAGATTAGTAAAATTCCATTTATAAGTAGATTTGAAAATGGATATGAAATTAAGCAAATTAGTGCTTTAGCAACTCTTAATGAGTTAGAAGAGTTTATTAAATAACTCTTTTTCTTTTTCTTTTAATATTGTATAATTAGTTTAGGGTAAAATAAGGGAGGCTATAAAATGAAATATGTTTATTTGTTCAGTGAGGGCAATAAAGATATGCGAGAAATTCTTGGAGGTAAGGGAGCTAATTTAGCTGAAATGACTTCATTAGGTTTACCAGTTCCCAGAGGATTTACTGTATCTACAGAAGCTTGTAATAAATATTATGATGACGATAAGAATTTAAATGAAGAAATAGTTAATCAAATATATGAAAAGATTACTGAGTTAGAAAATATTACTGGTAAGAAGTTTGGGGATTCTACAAATCCACTTCTTGTTAGTGTTAGAAGTGGTGCTAGAGCAAGTATGCCTGGTATGATGGATACTATATTAAATTTAGGTATGAATGATGTAGTAGCTGAAGGTTTTGCTAAAGTTACTAATAATAAGAGATTCGTTTATGATTCATATCGTAGATTTATTCAAATGTTTGCTGATGTAGTTATGGAATTACCTAAAGAGAATTTTGAAGGTTTATTCGATAAAATTAAAGAAGAAAAGGGTTATAAACAAGATACTGAATTTAGTGCTGAAGATTTAGTTGATGTTGTTAATAAATATAAAGATGAGTATAAGAAACTAGTTGGTGAAGAATTCCCACAAGACTCTAAGAAACAATTAATAGAAGCTGTTAAAGCTGTATTTAGAAGTTGGAATAATGATAGAGCTATTACTTATAGAAGACTTAATGATATTCCTAGTGAATGGGGTACTGCTGTTAATGTACAAGAGATGGTTTATGGTAATAAAGGGGAAACTTCAGGTACTGGAGTAGCATTTACTAGAAATCCAGCTACAGGAGAAAATAAATTATATGGTGAGTATTTAATGAATGCTCAAGGAGAAGATGTAGTTGCTGGTATAAGAACTCCTCAAAGTATTGATACATTACAAGAAGTAATGCCTGAGTGTTATGAAGAATTTAAACGTATATGTGGAATTCTAGAAGAACATTATCATGATATGCAAGATATGGAATTTACTATTGAAGATGGTAAGTTATTTATGTTACAAACTAGAAATGGTAAACGTACTGCAAAAGCTGCACTAAGAGTAGCAGTTGATATGGTTGAATCAGGAATGATTACTAAAGAAGAAGCTTTAATGAGTATTGATGCTGCTAGTTTAGATCAATTGTTACATCCCAATTTCGATGAAGAAAGCTTAAAGAAAGGTAAAGTAATTGCTAAAGGTTTAGCTGCTTCTCCGGGTGCTGCTACTGGTAAACTTTGCTTTACTGCAGAAGATGTTGTTATGTTTAATGCTTCTGGTGAAAAGGATTTAATACTTGCTAGAGCTGAAACATCTCCAGAAGATATTGAAGGTATGAATATAGCTCATGGTGTACTTACTGTTCGTGGTGGTATGACATCACATGCAGCAGTAGTTGCTCGTGGTATGGGTACTTGTTGTGTATCTGGATGTGGTGAAGTAGTAGTAGATGAAAATGCTAAAACTTTGACTACTAAAGATGGTACAGTTTATCATGAAGGTGATTGGATTAGTTTAGATGGTTCTACTGGTAAAGTATATGGAGAACAATTAAAGACTGTTCCTCCTACAATATCAGGAGATTTTGAAAAGATTATGAGTTGGGCTGATGAGATAGCTGAACTTGATGTTAGAACAAATGCTGATACTCCGAGAGATGCTAAACAAGCTAGAGAATTTGGTGCTAAGGGTATTGGTTTATGTCGTACAGAGCATATGTTCTTTGATACTGAAAGAATATTTAACTTTAGAAGAATGATAACTGCTGAGACACTAGAAAAACGTGAAGAAGCATTATCTAAGATACTTCCTTATCAAAGAGAAGACTTTGAAGGATTATTTAGAGAAATGAGTGGATATGTAGTTACTATTAGATTCTTAGATCCACCACTTCATGAATTCTTACCTTCAACAGACGATGAAATAAAAGAATTAGCTCCTACTTTAGATATGAGTGTAGAAGCTTTGAAAAATAGAGTTGATTCATTAAAAGAATTTAATCCTATGATGGGACATAGAGGTTGTAGACTTGCAATTACTTATCCTGAAATAGCAGCTATGCAAACTAGAGCTGTAATTGAGGCTGCAATAAATGTACATAATGAAGGAAAAGAAGTTGAACCAGAAATTATGATTCCATTAGTTGGAGAATTAAAAGAATTTGAATTTGTTAAGAAAATAGTTGATGAAACAGCTAAGAAAGTTATGGAAGAAAAAGATGTGGAAATAGAATATAAAGTAGGTACTATGATTGAGATACCTCGTGCTACATTAATTTCTGATCAAATTGCACAAACTGCAGAGTTCTTTAGTTTTGGTACTAACGATTTAACTCAAATGACTTATGGATTCTCAAGAGATGATGCAGGTAAGTTCTTAAAAGATTATTATGCTAAAGGAATACTTGAACATGATCCATTTGCATCTATCGATCAAGAGGGTGTAGGAAAACTAGTAGATATCTCTGTAAGACGTGCTAAGAATGTTAGACCAGATATTGATTTAGGTATATGTGGTGAGCATGGTGGAGATCCTAAGAGTATTGATTTCTGTCATAGAGTAGGACTTACTTATGTATCTTGTAGTCCATTTAGAGTTCCTGTTGCAAGACTTGCTGCTGCACAAGCTGCTATTAGAAATAAATTAGATGTTATTTAAAAATATAAAAAGGCATATTATTTATGCCTTTTTTTGTAGTCTATTTAAGATACAAGTTGCTGGTTTGATGGTAACACAAGCTGCAATTAAAAGTAAGGGGTCAAAGTAACCAAATAAAAGACTAGAGAAATCTAGTCTTTTTTATGTTACAAAACTGTAATATTAGAATAATTATATAAATGATATAATGTATTTAGGTGATTTTCTATGAAAAAAATAATGATAGTAGAAGATGATAAGACAATTGCAGAAGAATTATTGTTTCTCTTGAATAATTCTGATTATGAAGGAATTATATTAAAAGATTTTGAAAATTCTAAAAAAGAAATATTAGATAACAATCCAGATTTAATACTACTTGATATAAACATTCCTTATTTAAATGGTGAATTATTATTAAAAGAAATAAGAAAAGAATCTAATATTCCTGTAATAATGGTTACTAGTAAAGAAAGTGAAGCAGATGAAGTAATTTCTTATTCATATGGAGCTGATGATTATATTACAAAACCTTATAATCCAACAATTCTTTTACTAAAAATTAATGCACTACTAAAAAGATGTGAAAATAATAAAAGTATGATTACCTATAAGGATATTGTTTTTGATATAGGAAAAGGTATAGTAAAAAGAAATGATAAAGAAATAATATTAACAAAAAATGAAATTATAATTTTTAATTTATTATTAAGCAATAAAGATAGAATTGTTACTAAGGATGAACTTATGACAGATCTATGGAATAATGATGAATACATTAATGAAAATGCTTTAACAGTTAATATTAGTAGATTAAGATCTAAATTATCTGATTTAGGTTATGAAGATATTATAGAAACAAGAAAAGGAATAGGGTATAGAATAGTATGAAATATAGAGATTATTTAAAAGATAACTTAGTGGGTATCATAATATATTTAAGTACAATTATATTAATTGTGCTTATTCTTAATGCTTTTAAAATGCCTATATTTGTATCAATTATATGTTTCTGTATATTTATTATTTGTGGTATTTCAATCATTACAATAAGTTATATAAAAAAGAATAGTTTTTATAATAACTATCTTTCTAATTTAGAAAAATTATCTAAGAAATATTTAATATTAGAAACAATACCTGAGCCTAATACATATGAGGAAAAGATTCTAGTAAATTCATTATATGATATTAATAAATCTATGATTGAAAACATCAATGAATATCAAAGAAGTACAATAGAGTTTAAAGAATTTGTTGAATTATGGATTCATGAAGTAAAGATTCCAATATCTAGTATGGTATTAAAATGTCATAATAATAAAGAAAAATATGACAAGGCGTTCCTTAGTTTAATTAGAAGATTAGATAATCAAATAGATGAAGTTTTATATTATGTAAGAAGTGAAAATACCGAAAAAGATTTCGCAATTACAGAAGTCTCTTTAAAAGAAGTAATAAGAAATGTCGGTTTGAAAAATAAAGATGATTTACTTGAAAGTAATATTGACTTTATTACTGATTTAAAAGATTTAAAAATAAATACTGATAAAAAATGGTTAGAATTTATTATTAATCAAATAATAAATAATAGTATTAAATATAAAAAAGGAAAAGACTCCTATATTAAGATAAGTGCATTTGAGCAAGTAGATAAAACCATAATTGAAATAGAGGATAATGGTATAGGTATTCCATCTAAAGATCTAAAAAGAGTATTTGATAAATCTTTTACTGGATCAAACGGAAGAGAGAAAGTAAAGTCTACAGGTATGGGATTATATATTGTAAAGAAATTATGTGATAAACTTGGACATAATATTAAAATAGAAAGTAAAGAAAAAGAGTATACCAAAGTAATTATAGAATTTGGTAAATATGAACATTACAAAATTGTAAGATAATGTAATATTAGAAAAAAGACAAAAGAATCTTCTTTTAATAAAATGATAAGTGAAAAGGAGAGATATTATGGATAATATATTAAGAGTAAAAAATGTAGAAAAATACTACGGAAATAAATCTAGTTTAACAAAAGCAATAAATAATATTTCTTTTGAAGTAGAAAAAGGTGAGTTTGTTGCAATTATGGGAGCTAGTGGGTCTGGAAAAACTACATTATTAAATCTTATATCAACAATAGACAAAGTAACAGCAGGTGAAATATATGTAGATGGAGAAAACATAACTAAATTAAAAGGAAATAAACTAAACAAGTTTAGAAGAGATAAGTTAGGTTTTATCTTTCAAGATTTTAATTTATTAGATACCTTAACAGGATATGAAAATATATCATTATCTTTAGCAATACAAAATGTTTCAAATAATGAGCAAAAGAAAAGAATTTATGATATAGCATCTAAATTAGAAATAACTAAAATACTAGATAAATATCCATATCAAATGAGTGGTGGAGAAAAACAAAGAATTGCTTCAGCAAGAGCAATTATTACTAATCCTAGTATCATACTTGCGGATGAACCAACAGGAGCATTAGATTCTAAATCTTCTAAAGGGTTATTAAGTAGTTTTGAATACTTAAATAAAGAATTAAATTCAACTATTTTGATGGTTACTCATGATGCTTTTACGGCAAGTTATGCTACTCGTGTAATATTTATTAAAGATGGAAAAATATTTAATGAATTAAATAAAGGAGATATGTCTCGTAAAGAGTTCTTTAATCAAATCATTGATGTTGTCACTCTACTTGGGGGTGAAATAAACGATGCTTTATAAACTATCGATTAAGAACATAAAGAAAAGTTTTAAAGACTATGCCATCTATTTCACAACATTAATTTTAGGTGTATGTATCTTCTATATTTTTAATTCAATGGACTCACAAACTGCGATGCTTACTGTATCATCAAGACAAAGTGAAGTAATAGATTTACTTATTCAATTATTATCTGCAGTATCTATATTTGTATCATTCATACTTGGATTCTTAATTATATATGCTTCTAGATTCTTAATAAAGAAAAGAAATAAAGAATTTGGTATCTATATGACTCTAGGAATGAGTAAAAGAAAGATATCGTTAATACTATTAATAGAGACGTTTATCGTTGGACTTATTTCTTTAGGAGTGGGATTGCTCTTAGGAATAGTAGTATCACAAATTACAAGTATCTTTATTGCAAATATGTTTGAAGCAGATATGACACAGTTTACCTTTAATATATCTAAATCAGCGATCATAAAAACAATTATATATTTTGGTATTATTTATTTTATAGTAATGATCTTTAATACAATTATTGTTAATAAGAATAAACTAATTAATTTACTACAAGCAAGTAAAAGAGGAGAAAATATTAAAATAAAAAAACCTATCGTATGTATAATCCTATTTATACTATCAGTAATACTTTTAGGTGTTTCTTATTACTTAGTAACGGGAGGAGTAGAAAAATTAACACAGCAAGATGTAAGTGTCCTATTAATTCCTATAGGTATGGGATCGCTAGGAACAGTATTATTTTTCTATTCACTATCAGGTATGATTTTAAAAATATTAACTAAGATGCCAAAATTATACTATAGTAAATTAAATACATTTGTCTTTAAACAAATTAATAGTAAGATCAATACTATGGTTATATCTATTTCTGTTATCTGTTTAATGTTATTTGTAACATTTTGTTTATTATCTAGTGCTTTAACAGTAAAAAATTATTTTAATGATTCAATTAATAAATTTTCTCCTGTTGATTTAGAAATTGTAGGATACTACTCTGATACTATTAAAAATATTGATATTATGGAATTTATTAATAGTGATCAAGAAATAAAAAGTAATACAAAAGACTATACAGTTATTGATATTTATGAAGATCAAGAATTTACATATGATAAATCTTTAGGAAATTATTATGAAATTGTAAAAAAGAAGTATCCATATGTTAAATTTGATTATACTGTATCTATTATTAGTATAAGTGACTATCAAAAAATAGCTAAAATGTATCACCTTGAATCAATTGATTTAAAAGAAGGAGAGTATGCGATAGTATCAAATTATGAACCACAATTATATCAAGAAACAATTAATAGAAATAGTAAAATAACTATATTTGATACTGAATTAAAACCATATAATAAAATAACAGATGGATTATTATTTATCAGTGGTAATCCAACAAATTTAGGATATTTTGTAGTAAATGATGATGTTGTAAAAAAAGATCAAAAAGATTCAACAATGTTAATATGTAATTATACAACAGATGAAGAAGAAGTAATAAAGCATATAGAACAAAAACTACATGACTATACTCCTATATATGCAGTTATGAAAGATTCAAAAGTTGAGATTAAAGAAGCATCAGTAGGTTTATCTGCTATTGTAACTTTTATTGGTTTATATTTAGGAATTATATTTTTAATATCATCATCAGCAATTCTAGCTCTAAAATCATTATCAGATTGTATTGATGATAAGAATAAATACAAAGTTTTAAGACAAATTGGAGCAGATGAAAAAGAGATTAATAAAGCATTATTTAAGCAAACACTATTATTCTTTATGATGCCTTTATCTCTTGCTATTATTCATACTTTAGTAGGATTAGAATTTTGTAAATTTATATTAAGTTCTATTGGAGCAAATGATATATTAAACGGATCTATTATGACTTTTATATTTTTGATTATAATATATGGAATATATTTTATGATTACTTATCTATGTAGTAAAAATATTATAAAAGATAATAATTAATCATAATTTAGGGGAAAATAGTTGAATGATTAATATACAACAATGATAATTATTTATAACCCCCCTAGACTAGCTGCTGCACAAGCTGCTATTAGAAATAAATTAGATGTTATTTAAAAATATAAAAAGGCATATTATTTATGCCTTTTTTTGATATAATTTATATAGTGAGGTAATAATATGAATGACTATATGAAAGTTGCTAAGATATTAGCTGATAATAATATTAATACTAATGATGGTGGACCTTTTGGTGCTTGTATAGTAAAAGATGGAAGAATAATAGGAAGAGGTTCTAATCATGTACTATCTAATATGGATCCTACTGCTCATGCTGAGATTATGGCTATTAGAGATGCTTGTAATACCATTAATTCTTATGATTTAAATGGTTGTGAGCTATATACATCTTGTTTTCCTTGTCCAATGTGCTTATCAGCAATAGTTTGGTCTAATATTACAAAAATATATTATGGTAATACTAAAGAAGATGCTGAAAGAATTGGATTTAGAGATAATTATATATATGATTTAATTACTAAGATAAATAATGGAGAAGATTGTTCTCTAGATTTAAAATGTATTGATAGAGAAGAAACTATTAAGACATTTGAAGAATTTATGGAGAAGGAAGATAAAATTATTTATTAATTTAAAAAAGACATATTATTTATGTTTTTTTTTTGATATAATTTTTTTAGTAGAGAGGGTGAAAAAATGAAAGTAATATGTGTTGGACACTCAACTTATGATACTACTTTACCAGTTGATGAATATCCAACTGAAAATGTTAAATACCGATTAGAACATCATATTGAATGTGGTGGTGGTCCTGCTGCTAATGGAGCATTTTTAATGGCTAAATGGGGTATGAATGTATCAATTGCTTCTGCTATTGGAAATGATTTTTATGGTGATCAAATTATTAAAGAATATGAAAAAGTTGGCTGTGATACTTCTCTTTTAGAAAAACATGATGATCATTATACAACTAGTAGTTTTATTATTGCTAATAGAAGTAATGGTAGTCGTACTATTTTATCTAGTAAAGATAAACCTATTAGAAAATTAAATGAAACTTTAGATTTAGATTGTGATGTTATATTAGTAGATGGAGAACATCCTGAAAGTGCTGAAGAGTTATTAAAACATAATAAAGATGCTATTAGCGTATTAGATGCTGGTAGACTTAATGATGATACTAGACATTTGGGAAAAATGGTTAAGTATTGTATTTGTGCTAAAGATTATGCTGAAGAGTTTGCTGATACTAAATTAAATGCTGATAATATAGATGGTTTAATTGAATGTCATAAGAAGTTAGTAGATTTTTTTGAAACTAATGTGATTATTACTTTAGAGGAAAGAGGTAGTTTTACTTGTATAGATGGTGAATATCAAGTTATTCCTAGTATTAAAGTAAAAGCTTTAGACTCTACTGGAGCAGGAGATATATTCCATGGAGCTTTTACTTACTTTATAAGTAATGGTTATTCTTTAAGAGATACTATTCGTTATGCATCCATTACAGCAGCTATTTCTGTTACTAGAATTGGTGCTAGATATTCTATTCCTGAACTTCAAGAAGTATTAGATTATGATAACATTATTTAGTAATTGTCCAACGCTAGATTTACATGGTGAATCAAGTGATTATGCTAGATTTGCAATTAATGATTTTATAAATGATAACTATAAATTAAAAAATGAATATGTAGTTATTATTCATGGTAAGGGTTCTGGAATTTTAAAAAAGGCAACGCAAGCGGTTTTGAGGGAAAATAAGCTTGTAGATGAATATAAAATTGATAATTTTAATGATGGGCAGACTATTGTCAAAATAAGGATTTAAGTTTGACTTCTGTCCTTTTTTATGGTATTATAAACAACATCTATGTGTGGAGGGGGAAAGTATATGTACACAGAAGAATACGAACATAAGGGATTTCCTTTTAAGGATTTTCTAATTAAACTAATTTTAGTTATTATTTTTGTTCTACTTTTAGTTTGGTTATTACCAAAATTTATTGCACCAGCTACAGTAGAAAAGAATACTAACAAATCTTCTAAGAATGGAAGTTCTGTTGTAAGTAAAGAAACTACTTCTAAAGTATTCCAAGAGAATATAGATAAAATGAAAGAAGCAGCTATTTCTTATTACACAGATGAAAGATTACCTAAGACTGTTGGAGAGTATAAAACAATGACTCTTAAACAAATGATTGATGATAAGTTAATCACTACATTATATGATAAAAACAACAAAAAGGTAAATGAAGAAAAGAGTTATATAAAAATAACTAAAACAGAAGATGAATATATCTTAAAAATTAATCTAAAAGATAGTGAAAAAGAAGACTATGTTTTAGTTCATTTAGGATGCTATTCATATTGTACAACAACTACTATATGTGAAAAGAGTGGTAATGATAGTAGCAGTAGTAGTAATAATACTGGTATAGCTAAAGGTGCTAAAGCATCAGCTTATAGTCCTGTTGTAAGTGTTAAGCCTTCAAATGGTTCAACAAAATCTACAACTACAACAACTAAGGAAACTCATAAGAGTAGTACAACTAGTACTTCTAAATCTACTAAGACTACAACTAAGAGTTCAACTTCTTCTAGTTCTTCAACTGGTAAATCAACTAGTTCAAGTGCAAGTTCAAGTTCAAGCTCATCTAGTAGCTCA
>JAUNMV010000029.1 GCA_030531695.1 Bacilli bacterium
AAGACTGAAAAAGCTGAAAAAGAAGAAAAAGTAGAAAAGAAAGCTAAAAAAGTTGAAGTAAAAGAAGAAGTAGTTGAAGATGTTGATTACACTAAAAAGACAGTAGCTGAATTAAAAGAAATCGCTAGTGAAAAAGGTGTTGCTATTTCATCTACTATGAAAAAAGCTGATATTATTGAAGCTTTAACTAAATAATAATAGTTAGTTTGAAAATAGGAAGGAGGATGGGAAACCATTCTTCTTTTTGCTTAAATTTATCTTTTTAAAAAATGATAAATAAGTTATAATATTAATGATTAAATATTTAGGAGGATTATAAATGTATAAAATTACAGATGTTAAAGAATTAAGAGAAAGAACTGGTGCTGGAATGATGGATTGTAAGAAGGCACTAGAAGCTAATGATGGTGATATCGATAAATCAATTGATTGGTTAAGAGAAAAAGGTATTGCTAAAGCTGCTAAGAAAGAATCAAGAATTGCTGCTGAAGGTACTTGCCAAATTAAAGTAGATGGAAATACTTGTGTTATGGTAGAAGTTAATAGTGAAACTGAT
The DNA here is from genome assembly GCA_030531695.1 of Bacilli bacterium. Taxonomy (GTDB): domain Bacteria; phylum Bacillota_I; class Bacilli_A; order RF39; family UBA660; genus RUG14891. Next base: position 557 of record JAUNMV010000029.1, read on the forward strand.
TTCGTTGCTAAGAATGAAGAATTCACTAAATTCGTTGATTATATAGTAGATCAAATTTTAGCTAATCCAGTAAATACTTTAGAAGAAGCATTAGAAATCAAAGATGGTAATGAAACTATTAATGATAAATTAATCGCTTTAGTTGCTAAAATTGGAGAAAAAATTTCATTCAGAAGATTTGAAAAAATTACTAAAAATGATGATGAAGTATTCGGTACTTATAAACATATGGGTGGAAAAATTGGTGCTGTTATCGTAGTTAAAGGTGCTAATGAAGAAGTTGCTAAAGATGTTGCTATGCAAACAGCTGCTATGAATCCAACTGCTTTAAATAGAGCTGGAGTTCCACAAGAAGATGTTGATAGAGAATCTAAGGTTATTAAAGAACAAGTTATGGCTGAAGGAAAACCTGAAGAAATAGCTGAAAAAATGGTTGTTGGTAGACTTAATAAATTCTATAAAGAAGTATGTCTTGAAGAACAAGCATTCATTAAAGATTCTGGTGTTAACGTAAAAGATTATGTTAAAAATAATGGTGGAGAAATTATCTCTATGACTAGATTTGCTGTTGGTGAAGGAATTGAAAAGAAACAAGAAAACTTTGCTGATGAAGTAATGAGTCAAATTCAAAATTCTTAATTGACACTATAGACACTTATAAGACGCAGTATTTACTGCGTTTTTTTGTGTTTTGTGGTATAATATAGATACTTTTATGGGGGTGGAGTATATGGTTAATAATTCAATTGAAAAATTAAATGAACAAATTAATATTCTACAAAATAATATTTTTGTAGAGAAAGAAAAGACTGATACTATTAAACTACCTATTAAGAATAGAAAGGTAATACTTGAAGAGACTACTGTATGTGATACTTTATTAGGTGATTTAGTAGGGGATAATGAAGCCACTAAAGTATTTGGTAATAGAGAATTATCTTTAACTGATACAAATACTAAATTATTAGAGACTATAACTATAGGAGCTATTACTTTTAATCAAAAGAAAGTTATGGATATTTATTTACCTATATTTTTAGGATTATTAATTTTTATGTTTATTATCTTTATTATTATGATTTAGTCTTTTAAAAATAACAAATTTATAATATAATTAACTCGAGGAGTGAAATAATGGACACTGAAATGATTACATTAGAGGTAACAGAAAAACTTGATAAAGCTGTTGAAAACTTAGATAAGAAATTTGCAACAGTTAGAGCAGGTAGAGCTAACCCTTCTAGTTTAGATGGAGTTATGGCTGAGTATTACGGTGTTATGACACCATTAAAACAACTTGCTACTATTTCTGTACCAGAAGCTAGACAATTACTTATTAAACCATTTGATAAGAGTTGTTTAGGAGCTATTGAAAAAGCTATTTTAGCATCAAATTTAGGTTATAATCCTGGAAATGATGGAGAAACTATTAGAATTGTTATTCCAGAACTTACTGAAGATAGACGTAGAGAACTTGTTAAACAAGTTAAAGCTTTATGTGAGGAAGCTAAAGTAAGTGTACGTAATATTCGTCATGATGCTTTAGAAGATGTTAAGAAAGCAGAACTTCCAGAAGATGTAGAAAAATCTATGGAAAATGAAATTCAAGAAATGGTTAATGATGCTAATAAGAAAATAGAAGCTAAGTTCAAAGAAAAAGAACAAGAATTACTAACTGTTTAGTAATTCTTTTTTTGTGTCTATCTTTATTTTTTTTAGTACATTTATTGTAAAAATATGTCGAATATGATAACATTATTTTAGTATACTAAGGAAAGTAGGATGGGTCTTATGGAAGAAGCTAAAAAAAGCCTATTTAAGAAGATTATAAATATAGTTTTAGATGTTTTAATAGCAATATTTGGTGTAATATTAGCTATTTCTATTTACAATAACATACAAATACAAGTGTTAGGAAATAAATATTCTAGTTTTTTTGGTTACTCAACTTTTGAAGTTAAGACTGGTAGTATGGGTGATGCAATTCATATTGGGGATTGGATTATTGTTAAGAAGACTCCTACTATTAAACTTAATGATATAGTAACTTATGAAAAGAATGGAGAATTTATTACTCACAGAGTTATTGAAGTGTATAAGAATTCTTACGTTACTAAAGGTGATGCGAATACTGGTAAAGATGATACTATCAATAAAGATCAAATTGTTGGTGTAGTTGTTAAAATACTTCCTGGCTTTGGTATTATTAGAAAGACATTATTTAATCCAGTAGTATTAATTGCTTTAATTATTACTTTAGGAATGTTTGATTATGCATTAAAGAATAATAAGAAAGAGGATAAGCCTAAGAAGATTATCAAATTAAAGAAAAAAACACCTGTAGTTAAAAAAGTAGTTATTGAAGAAGTTGTTGAAGAAGAAAAGAAAGAAGAAGAAGTTCCTGAAGTTGAAGAAGTAGAGGAAGAAATTGAAGAGGCAGAAGTAGAGGTAGATGAGGCTATAGAAGAAGTAGTTGAATTACCTTCTGAAGTTAATCCTGTTGATGTTAATAAGACAATGGCTTTTAGAATGGTTGATGTAGATAAAGATGAACTTGATAATAGTTTATTAAATGTAGCTAAGTCTGATTTAGATGATTTAGAAGAAGTAAGTAAACCTAAAGAAGAAGATATTCAAGAGACTAATGAAGAAATAAAAGAAAAGATAAAGATTATTACTAGTAAGAGAAAGAAATTTAAAAATATTATTGATAAAGTAATGTTTGTTAAGAATGAAGAAATTGATGAAATAGTAGAAATCTTAAATAATAAAGAGAAAACTAAAAAGAATGAAGCTACTATTAGAGATGAACTTAAGAAATGTTATATAGATGGTAAATACTATAACTTTGTTGGTAATGTTAATGTTGAATATTCTAATAAGAATATGATTACTAGAATTGATAATGAATTAATAAAAATTGGAGAAACTATTAATAAACAATATAAAGGTAGCGATGATAAATATAAAGATAAAGTAAATAAATATGTAGAAGTATTTACTTTAGTTAATGAATTAGAAGAGTTATATAATAAGTATGATGATATTAATTCTAAGAGAGAAGCTTATTCTAAATTATTAAAAGGATTCTATAAAGACTTTATTACTGAATTAGATTTTAAGAATAATATTAATAGTATTCTTAAAACACAAAAATTATATAGAGCTGTTATTAGACATATATTTAATGAACAAGATTCTACTACATTTGAGATGGAATTATCTAAGATTAGTAGTAAGAAGAATTTACTTGCGGTAGATTTAAAACATAATATAGCTTTTAGTAAAGTATATAGTGATTATATTGTAGATAAGACTTATACAGAAGGTGTAATTGCTGAAGATAAGTGTATGATACTTCTTAACTTATTATTAGTTAATGTATTAAATGATATGTTTAGTAGAGATTTTACTAATAAATATTTTATATATGTACCTGGAAGTATTTATACTAAGAGTAATAAACAAGATAAGATATTTGGTATGTTTGATGATGAGTATGCTAAAGATGCTGTAGAAGTAGTTGTTTTATATGAAGATTTAATATCTAATAAGAAATTATTTAAAGACTTAAAGAAGATTGGATATCATTTCTCAGTAGTATTTAGTGAAAACTCTGTTATAAAAGATAAAGATCAAAAGATTATTTCTATATGTGATTATGTACTTATGAGTAAAGTGGTTGGTAAGAATAGTGATATCGTAAAAAATATTCCTAATGATGTAGCTTCTAATATTATCTATGATGATATTATGAGTAAAGTTAATGGTACTGGGGGTAAGTAGTATATGAATACATTTTTTAGATTTTTCTATGAATTTATGTCTGTCTTTTTTGAAGGATTAACTTCTTCTATTAAGGGACTAGTTGATGGTATAGGAAAGATGTTTAACATTGATGAATATGCACGTATTATTGATAATTATAAAGAATATTTTAATGGCAAGGAGAAGATATTCGTTGTATTATGCGTAATATTTCTTATACTTATAGTTTTATTAGTAGTAGGGTTAATCTTCTTGCTTGTTAAAAAGATACTTCGTAGAATGAGTAATCATTATAGTAAAGATGAGTTAATGGAAGAAATTGGTAGTCTTAATGATGAAGTTCGTAAGCTAATGAAAGAAAAAGATGAGCTTATGGCTATGAAGGTATCTCAATTAGGATTAAGTCCTGATGATAAAGATAATAAAGATGGTAAAGATGGAAAAGATGGTAAGGGTGAAGAAGAGGAGCCTGAAGAAGAAGGAATTCAAGGTATTAGATTCCCTAAACTTTGTTCTTATGATGAATTATATAAAAATACAAGACCACAAAATTATGAGAATAGTTATACTTTAACTGAGTTAATTGATGATTTTAGATGTTTCTCAGCATCTCAATTAAGACTATATTATGACTATACAATATTAAGACCATTCTTTGCAGGTCTTGCTTGTGGTAAGTTAATTATCTTACAAGGTATTTCTGGAACTGGTAAAACATCTCTAGCTTATGCTTGGGGTAAATTTGTTAAGAATGACTCATGTGTATCTTCAGTAGAACCATCATGGCGTGATAAATCAGATTTCTTGGGATACTTTAATGAACTTACTAAAAAGTTTAATGAAACTCGTGCTTTAGGTGAAATTTACTTAGCTGGTTTTGATGATAAAGTTCATACAATCATTCTAGATGAAATGAACCTTGCCAGAGTTGAGTATTACTTTGCGGATTTATTATCAATACTAGAAATGCCTAATAGAGATGAATGGTTAGTTGATATTGTATCTAGTAGTTGGCCTAATGACCCTAAGAAGTTAGTTAATGGTAAATTAAAACTTCCTGGTAACTTATGGTATATCGGTACAATCAATAACGATGACTCTACATTTATGGTTACTGATAAAGTTTACGATAGAGCTATGCCTATTGATATCAATACAAAAGTAGATCCATTTAAATGTCGTGAACAAGAAGCTATGGATATTAATTCATCTTATCTAGAAGGATTATTCCAAGAGGCTATTGAAAAATATCCATTATCTCCTAAGGGATTAGAAATGGTAAAAGAAATAGATGATTATGTTACTGAACATTTCAGAATTGCTTTCGGTAACCGTATCATGAAACAATTAAATGTATTCTCTGCAGTATACGTAGCTTGTGGAGGAAAAGAAATAGAGGCAATTGATTACTTTATTTCTAAGAAAATATTACGTAAATTCGATCAATTAAGTGTTAGTTTCATTAGAGATGAAATTAATCCATTTATATCTTTCCTTAATAAGAAATATGGAAAAGGTTCAATGAAAGAAATGATTGAATATCTAGAACGTGTTAAGAAGAGTGTGTAGGAGGTAGCTTATGGCTAGGACAAAGAGTAAGAGTAAAAATTTAGAATATGTTCTTAATGAAGAAGTTTCTAATCGTAAGAATTTATTCATAGATAAATTGAATTCTGAAATGTTCTATAATTCTGACTTTAGTAGTGAATCAATGTCATTTGAATGGTTAGATCAATTAGAATTTGCTTGTCCTTTCCTAGATACAATTTTTAGAAATGCGAAAATATCATTAGTAAAAGAAGAGATAATTGTTAATGCTGAAAGAACTAAAAAGGTTACGGTAGAAAGTATTAAAGATTTATCTAAACATCCTAATTATGTTGATAAAATGGATGAGAAAAAAGGAGAAGTTATTCCTAATAGAATACTTAATGTTATTAGTGAAGAAACTTATAATATCTATGAAAATAGATTCTTATTTACTTTACTTAATGATATAGATACATTCGTATATAATAAAGAAGAAGAGTTAAAGAATTTTAAACTTAGTGAATCTAAGTCTTTAGAATATTCTGGAGGTACTGAAACAGATACTGAAAGAGTTAGTATAGAACTTAGAATAGAATCTGAAACATTCCCATCTGATAAGACTGATAAGAAGTTAAGAGATGAGATAAAGAAAGCTAAGATTAGAATTAAAAGACTTAAGGATTATATATCTAGTTGGTCACATAGTGCGATGGTTAAAGAATTAACTAAGGCACATGTGGCATATATAAATCCACCGGTAAAGATGACAAATATATTTTTAAAGAATCCTAATTTCCAGGTTGCTTTAAAATTATATGATTATCTACAAAAATATAATAATAATGAAGATAATTCTAGAACTAATATAGAAAAAGATAAAGATCCATTACAAGGATTCTTAGATCATTCATTTTTAATAGATTTCTGTGTACTTGATTCTATATCTAAATCTAAGAGAGAACAAAAAGAAAAGATGAGTCAGTATGCGATAGTCTTATTAAAAGAAGAAATACATAGAACAGTTTCAATGCTTTTAAATTGTGGTATTGAAATTACAGATGAACAATTACTTAATATGATATCTGGAGAATTAAAGAAAGAAAAGAATAATAGATTAGTTGGTGCGGAAGACGTTAAGAAGAAGTTTAAGAGTGCCATGGATGAATATTTAGAAAGGATGCAAGATTACTTGTAGGTTGATAATATGAAAAAGCAAGAAGAAAAAGAAGTAAAAACAAAGAAGTCTACTAAGAGTAAAGTTTCTACTAAGAAAGTTACTAAAGAAGAAAAATTAGAAGTAGAAGAAAAAGTAGTGGGAACTAATCCTTTAAAGAAAGCATTTAAAATAGTTAAATCTATTATTAATTTTGTTGTTATAGTAGGAGTTGTATTATTTGTATTTATAGTATGTCTACAAAGATTTAGTAATAATAGAGTTTCATTCTTTAATTACAGATTATTTACTGTAGTATCTGGTTCAATGGAACCTGAATATGAAATAGGAGATGTTTTAATTGCTAAAGAAAAAGATCCAGCTACTATTAAAGTTGGAGATACTATTTCTTATTTAGGTACTATTGGTCAATTTAATGATAAGGTAATTACCCATAGGGTTGTAAATATAGAAAGAGATAAAGATGGTAAATATTTATTTCATACAAAAGGTGATGCGAACCTTATTGAAGACCCTATTGTTTCACAAGATAAATTATATGGTGTAGTTATTTATAAAACTATAATTTTATCTAATATTTATAGAGTAGTTGGTACAAGTATAGGTATGTTTGTATTTGTAGTTTTACCAATACTTTATATAATTGGTTCTGAATTTATTTCATTCTTAGTTGAAAAAGAGGATGAAAGAAGAAAACAATATAATGCGAAAAAGAAAGCTAATTAATAATTAAAAAATATCATGATTGGAGGGATAATATGGAAAAGAAACATAAGTTATATTTAAAATTAAATATTTTATCTTTATTCTTTTTAGGTATATCTTTTATATCTATCTCTCTAGCATGGTTTGCTTATAGTGGTTTAGCTAAAGTAGCTACTGATATTGATGTTAAAACTTGGTATGTTGAATTTCAGAAGAATGGAGAAGCAGTATCTAATGATATAGTTATTTCTTTATCGGATATACATCCTGGAATGGATACAGTATATGAATCTGTTAAGATAATGAATAAAGGAGATACTGATGCGAAGTTAAGTTATTCAATTGTTTCGGCATCTATTGTTGGTACTAATTATACAAGTGATAGTGTTGGACTTGAAGCTTTAAAGGATAAGATGAGTCATGATTATCCATTTAAAATTAATATAAACTTAAGTAAGAATTTTATTCTTGCTCATGATGATTATAGTATGTTTGATTTATCCGTATCATGGCCTTTTGATTCAGGTAATGATAGCTTAGATACTACATGGGGTACTAATTCTTATAATTTCCAAAGAAGTGAAGCTGCTAAAGCTGCAAGTGATCCTAATTATGTAGTACAGCCTACAATTAAAATAATTATTAGTGTTAAAGCAGAACAGTTAACTGAGACTAATGATAGTCCTGATGTTAATTATCCGGCTGGTAAAACAATTATCTATGATGTGGTTAATGATCAAAGTTGTGAAGAGTTAACTGGTACATGTATTAGAACTCATGTAATTGATACTGATAATACTTTAGGAGATACAACAGTAAGCTTACTTCCTGATTTATTTGAAAATTATTCTACTGGTACATTTGATAACTATAATAGTTTACTTACATCATCTAGTTCCTCTTGGAGTGTTAATACTAGAGAGTTAACTATTGGTGATTTAGTTAAATTAATATCTACGGATGTTACTGATTCAATAATTACTAGTGATATATATTCATCTACTTTAGTTGGATATGCTAGATATGGCGATAGAGTTAATTACTTAGTAAATAAGGCTATTACTTATAGTGGACATTTTAGTTTCTTAAATGATAGATTTGATTACCTTGCGACAAATAAATGTTATTGGGTAAATAGAAGCTATGATGATGATCATGCATTTGCTTTAACTAAAACTGATGAAGTATCATCTAAATTATATGGAGCTCCTAAAACAAGTAGTTGTGGTGTAGTTCCAGTAATAGTAGCTTCTAAAGCTAATATAGATAATTAAAACCAACATAAGTTGGTTTTTTTATTATTAGTTAAGTATGTGATTAGATAATTTAAATGATGATAGAGGAGATAATGGTATAAAAAAAGATGACTTATGTCATCTTTTTGTTTATTATGAAATTTTTTGTTCGAAGTGAATGCTTGCTGTCATTTCCATTGAATCTGTTGCTTGGTTTGTTGCTGCATGTCCAATTGCTGTATCATCATCATCATCCATTGATTCACCGTTTCCTTCAATCCATTCGAAGTATACTCTTATTGTGAATGGATCAAATCCACCAGCACTATAGTTTTGTGTTCCTGTAATTTGATTATTAGTAATATTTGTTTTTTCTATTGTATCTCCTGGAGTATAATTCTCATCTAATATAGCATATTTAGTCATTTTAACATCTGGAATATTATTATCTCCACTTAGTGTGATTGTATAATTGAATGATACTTCTGCATTTGATGGATCTACTTCAATATCAAAGTATCCAGTTGATGCAGGAGCAATTTTATTTGCTGCTACATTAGCATTTGTATCTATTGTTGGTGTTATTGTTAATGTTCTTGATACTCCATCAGTTATATCCGTTGTATTTACCAGTATTTGCCATTTAGCAAATGTTACCTCTAAATTTCCTGTTGTATCAGCAGCATATTTAGAATAAGTATTACTCATGATACACATTGTGATTGATAGTGTCATCAGTAATGCTAATAATTTAAATTTTTTTGACATTCTTATCTCCCTCTCTATCTTACTTTAATAATACTAAGGATATTTTTACTTTGCAATATTTAACACTTTTTATTTTTTGTAAAAACGTCAATATTTGTCAATTTACTTTTTTTTATTTTTTCTTCGACTTTTATCGATTTTAATCGGCTTAGATTATTGACTTTTACCATTGGCGTGTATATAATTAAATTGTATTATAGAGAATACTATATGGCGATTGTATTTGTATATGTACAAGGTAGTAAGGGGTATGATGCGAATATGAGAGGAAAGATTACATTATCAACTGAGAAAATTAAGCGCGAAAAGAAAATGCGAAAAGCCTTTCGAATTGCTTTATTACTACTATTATTACTTTTACTTATCATATACATTGTTGTAAGTATTATTTATAATAGTGGAAATTTTAGCATAACATTAGACAAAAACTTATACTTTGAGAAAGGGCTTATCGTCTACGATGATTCTAACTATAAGGTTTATAGAACAGAATTATATGCTGAAGCACCAAATACATTTGATAACATTTCTTACAGATGGCTTCCTGATAATCTTGATGAATATAATGGCGGATCTCACAATGGTGACAATTATCTTGCCTATACATTCTTCGTAGAAAACTTAGGAAAAGATACAGCTGACTATTGGAGCGAAGTCATTATAGATGATGTTATTAAGAACGTGGATGAAGCTGTAAGAATTAGAGTCTATAGAGATGGTAAAGATGTCACTTATGCTAAATTATCTCCAAGAGGGACTGCAGAGCCAGATACAGTTCCATTTGATTCGGATGATTTAGTTGTCCGTGAACATGTCACTAACTTCGGTCCGGGAGCTATTAGTAAATATACTATAGTGATGTGGGTTGAAGGTAGTGATCCAGAATGTACCGACAATATTCTGGGTGGTGAATTTAAAGTCCATATGGATTTTAAATCAGAAGTTATTGATGAAGAAAAGGAGTAAAAATTATATGGCTAAAAAACAAAAACGTAATGAAAAACATGAAAAGCGTGTAAAGAAGCTAATTGTTGGTAGTGGATTATGCGCAATTATCTTAATTGTTTCAACTTATGCATGGTTTATAGGTATGAAAACAGTTAACGTATCAAGTTTTGATGTTTCTATAGCTGCTATTGATCAATTATCTTTATCATTAGATGGTGAACATTGGTCAGATACTGTAGCAATATCAAAAACTACTTATAATGATACAGATGTAGTATATGAAGGAAATACTAACTCATGGGGCGGAACTGGATTAATTCCTATGTCATCAGTTGGTGTTATTGATTCTACTGCATCAAGAATGATTTTATTCGAAAAAGGATCATTAACTACAACTCCAGGTGGTTATAGATTAATGGCTTCAAGAGTAAATAACTATGGTGAAAATACTGAACAAGATGGTTATGTTGTATTCGATTTATTTATTAAAAACTTATCTGGTAACGAATACTATACTGAAATGAATCAATTAAATGAAGAAGCAATTTATTTAACAACTGATTCTGCTGTAACAGTTGCTCAAGATGGAGAAGCTAATACAGGTATTGAAAACTCTGTACGTGTAGCATTTGCACAAATTGGACGTGTTAAAGCTACTACTACTGATGTAGATACAATTACTGGTATTACTTGTGCAAATACAACTGATAATAGTGATAAACCTGTTGTTACTGGTATTTGTGCTAATCGTGTAGCTCAAATTTGGGAACCAAATGATACTGCACATGTACAAAATGCAATTAATTGGTATCAAACTTCTTGTAAGAAGAGAATTGCTGCGACTATAACTGATAGTGCTTCTTATAGTGGAGCTTGTGGTACTGTTGAAAATGGTACTGCAAATCAAACTTATGCTGTAAGTGGTGTAATTGATTATACTGATCAAGTAGATGTATATGATGGAACTGATTATAATAGTTATACAGCAAGTGTTGCTGCTTCACCTGCAGCTGGTAAATTAAATGCTTATAATACATTTACAGATTCTGAAAAGAATTTAGCTGGTGTACAAAGACCAACATTTATTACATTAGCTCCAAACAGTATTACTAAAGTAAGAATTTATGTTTATATTGAAGGACAAGATATAGATAACTATGATTTCGCTTCATTAGGAAAGAAGATTAGTGTAGCATTTGGATTCACTAAGGAAAGATTCTTCGATGAAGATGTTAACTATAATAGTACTAATACTGCTGTACTTCCTGATGATGTAATTAAAAATGTAAATAACAGAAGTGGAAACACTAATGCTAATGCAAACAATAATGGATAATAATTTATAATACAAGGAGACTTAGTTCTCCTTGTATATAAATAAAAATAAGTGGAGGAAAAGTTATGAGTAAACAAAATAAAAAGCATAACAAGAAGTTAAAACGATTATTAATAATCTGTCTTCTATGTGCTATTATTTTAACAGTTTCAACTTATGCATGGTTCATTGGTATGAAAACTGTTAACGTATCTAGCTTTGATGTAGACATTGCAACTACTGAAGGTTTATTCCTATCTATGGATGGACAAAATTGGTCTTACCAATTAGATGCTAAGAATGCTACACCATATGCTAAACATACAAATACATGGGCTGAAAATGGATTAATCCCAATGTCATCAGTTGGTGATATGGATGCTACATCTTCAACTATGAAATTATATGAAAAAGCTAGTTTAACTGCTACTAAAGGTGGTTATAGATTATTAGCTAGCCGTATTCATAATTATGATAATCAAGATACAAATAGTAATTATATTGAAGGTAATGGATATGTTGCATTCGACTTATTCATTAAAAACCTTTCAGGTACTGAATATTATGCAACTAATGAACCATTAAATGAAGAAGCAATTTACTTAACTACTAACTCAGCAGTTACAGTTGCTCAAGATGGTGAACAAAATACAGGTATTGAAAATTCTGTACGTGTTGCATTTACTCAAATCGGACGTATTAAAGCTGATACAGAAGATATTGATACAATTACTGGTATGAAGTGTGGTAATAATGCTACTGGTGTTACTGGAATTTGTCGTGATGCACAAATTTGGGAACCAAATGATAAAGCTCACGTTTCTAATGCAATTAGTTGGTATAATACAGCTTGCTTAACTAGAAAAGCTTCAACTGCTGGAGATACAATCTCTGATGCAAGTGCTTATAATACTGGTGAAGGTTCTACTTGTGGTACTGTTGCAAATGGTACTGCTTATCCAACTTTCGCAGTTGCTCGTGCTATTGCAGTATCTGATAATGTAGATGTATATGATGGTGCAAACTACAATTCATATGAAACTGATACAGCTGCTTATGCAGATTATAAAACAGCTATTGATGGAAAAACTGGAGATGCTTTAGCTACAGCTCAAAATAGCTTTAGATTAGTTAATTATCCATACTTTACTGATACTATGAAAGATAAAACTGGAATGGAACGTCCAACTTTCATGACATTAGCTCCAAATAGTATTACTAAAGTAAGAGTTTATATTTATATTGAAGGTCAAGATATTGATAACTATGATTTTGCTTCATTAGGAAAGAAAATCTCAGTTAACTTTGGATTTACTAAGGAAAGATTTACTGAAACTGATGTTTCTTACGATTCTGCAAATTCTCCAAGTACTAATATCACAAATGTAAATGAAACTCATGTTCAAAATAGTAACTACTCAAGCAATAATAACGGTTAAAAATTATTAAGGTATAATAAAGAGTAATGATCTTAATAAGCATTACTCTTTATTATTATCATTGGTGGTGTTTATATGAAGAATACTACAATTAAGAAGAAGAACACTAAAGTAAAAAAAGATAATACTAGTGTTAAAGAAGTAAAGAGAGAAAGAAGAAATAAGCCTTTGACTATTTTTTCTATTTTTGCGTTAGGACTTTTATTAATTATGTCTACATATGCATGGTTTTCTACTTCTTTAAATGTTCAAATTCGTACTTTTAACATGGTTGTTACTAGAAATAGTGGTCTTACTATATCTCTTGATGCTATTAACTATGATAGTTACGTTGATATATCTAAAATTATATTAATTGATGATTTAAAGAATCTATATCCTAATAACTTAAGCCAATGGGCTAATAATGGTATGATTCCTGTATCTTCTCCGGGAGTTACTAATCCAAATAGTTATTTCTTTGATATGTTTGGTAGTGGTGGAGTTAGATATAAAAATAGTAGAAGAATGGAAGATGGTTTTGTTTCTACTGTTAAGATGCAAGAAGATTCTAGACGTGAATATAATAGTTATATTGCATTTGATTTATTTTTAAGAAATGATACTGGATCTCCTATAAGCGATAATCTATATTTAGATGAAGGTACTGGTATTGTAATGGTAGATGAAGAAGCTACTAGTGAAGAAATGACTGGTCTTGTTAATTCTGCTAGAATGGGTTTTGTTAAGGTAGCTAGTGTACCTTTAAATACTGATTCTACTACGGTTCAAAATTTACAATGTAATAATGATTGTCAATCTGTTATCTATGAACCTAATGATAAATTACATACTGATATGTCTATTGAAAGAGCTACAAAATATGGATTACATTTGGAAGATGGAGTATCCTTTCCTACTTATGCTTATAAAAGAGCAGGTGGGCCATTCTATTTAAAAGATACAATTTCTGGAGCTGCTAATCTTAATATGGATTACTTCCAGTTACAAGAAACTATAACTGATGACACTTATGAAAATACACCTCTATTTGAAATACCTAATGGTATTACTAAAGTTAGAGTATATGTATGGTTAGAGGGACAAGATATTGATAGTTTAGAGACTGATTCAGAAGGAACTGATATTACTATTACTATTAACTTTATTAAGGATACTAGAGGTTATGATTCATTTAATTATCATTAAAAAGGGATAGGTGAATTTCATGAAAAAGAAAGAAGAAAAAGTGGGTTTTGATTTATCTAATCTTAGTTTACAAGAATTAATTGAAGTCTATAATAATATAGAAGAATTTATGCAGTATTTAGAAGAAAATAAAATAGAAGTTGATGATGAAAAGGATGATGAAGATGATTAATTTCTTAGAATTTATTAATAAAGATATTACTGCTAAAAAAACTTTAATTACTTCTATGCCTGTTAAAACTAAGACTAATATTAAGAAATATAATTCTGCTTTAGATGAGATGAAGAAGAAGTATACTGATTATAAAGGTAGTGTTTATAATTATTTACTTGCTAAAAGTAGAAGTTTTAACCTTAAAAATGAAAAAGATAATATAGATAAAGTTACTGATAAAATAGTTAATTTAGAAAGAGTTAAATTTTTACTTAATCCTACTAATACTTATTTTGAGAAGATGAGTTTTGATGTATTACTTTATCAATTAAATAATTCTTATATGTTTAATTTTAAATCATTAAATGATGTTATTAATGGTTTCTTAGATAAGTTTGATTTAATAGGAATTAAACTTAATAGTAATGATTTTGATTATACATGTTATGTTCATGAATATATGACTTCTTTCTTAGAGGTAAGATATTCTGAATCTAAGAAATATGCTAAAGTTAGTGCTATTTTTGAACAAATATATTGGATGAATCCAGAACTAATAGATCATATTGAACTTAATTTTAGAAAGTTAATTAGAAAACATGAAAAGAAGTTTATGGCCTATATTTCTAAGATACAAAAACAATCTATGATTGAGAATGGTATTAAGAATTATCAAGATTGTTTAGAAAAACTAAAATCTGTATATGTTGAATATAATATTACTTTGAAAGAAGAAGTATATGATATTGTAGAACTTGCTAGAAATAATGAATTCGATATAAATCAATATATGCCTGATAGTAAGGTTAGAAAAGCAGCATATGAATCTTTAATTACTGGTATTGAATATTCTGATAAAGATAGTATGGGTAAAGTATGTGAAGCTTTAGATAAACTAAAGAATAATATTATTGAGTATGATACTTATAATGAATTTTTACCTTTATTTGAATATTTTAAAGAAGAGTATAAGGGATTACTTGAGGTTAATAATAAAGATTATAAAGGTTTAAGAGATATTGATAATCAAATTGTTGTTAAGGAAAAGGAACTAGATAAGTTAAATAAAAAGATATTTGGTGGTAAGGGTTTATTTAAACTTAATAATGATAAGGATTTGAAGAAATTAAAAGCTGATTCTGTAAGAATAGCAAAAGAGTTATATGATTTATATAAATTACATGATGATGAGTATTTTAAATCTCATATTATGTCTTTCTTAAGTAACTCTATGACTATTTCAGATATATTAAATATTTATTATAGTTTTGATTATTTTAAGAAATTAGCTATTAAGAAAGCATTTGAATTAGAAGATTATGAAGAAATTATTAAGTTAAGTGATAGTTTCTATTTATTCGCAACTAATCCAATGAATGTTATAATTGCAGGTATTCCTGTATTTGAAGAAGCTGATATATCTAAAGTAATAGCTAATAAATATAGATTAAATAGTTTAAAAATTACTGATGATGATTTAAAACCAGAGAACTTAAAATCTCTTCTTAATAAGATTTTATTAATACTTCGTATAGAAAAAGTAGAAGCTAGTGATAAGACTAGTTTAGAGAAGATTTGGTTTATTGTACAAGTAGAAAAAATTATTGCAAAAAATGCTAAATAAAGACTAGTAATAGTCTTTATTTTTTGCTTATTTTTATGATATAATTAAAAGGTAGAATAGGATATAGAGGTAGTACTATGAATAGAGTTATGAATTTCATAAATAAAACTAGTAAACGTATAAAAGTACACTATTTAATAGTTATTGTTTTTATTGCTTTATTTTTAACTTTTGGTATACCTACATTAGCTAGATTTAAGAATAGATCAATACTAGATAGTACTAATTTATGGGATGGTAGTGTAGCTACTTCTTATGCATCTGGTACAGGTACTGTATCTGATCCTTATATTATTACTACTGGTGCAGAGTTTGCTTTTTTCGCAAGTAGTTGTAGTACTACAGGATGTCCTAATACTTATTTTAAATTAGAAGATGATATTTTATTAAATGACGGTAGTTTTAATTATACTAATAGTAATTTAGTATATACAAAGAATGGTGTAGATAATAATATTACTCCATATCAAAATAATTATGCAGTACTTAATAAATTTAATAGTCTTAATAATTTTAGTGGTTATTTAGATGGTAATAGTTTTAGAATATATGGTTTATTTATTACTAATAATGATGAAGAAATTGCTTTATTTAAAAACTTAACTGGAGAAGTAAAAGATTTATATTTAGAAAATACTGTTATGTATGGTGGTCATAATACTGCAGGTTTAGCTGTTAATAGTGATGGGGCTACTGTTACTAATGTATTAGTAGATGGATTTATTATTGGTAAGAATAGTAATTTAAGTACTTCTAAGAATATTGAACTTAGTGATATTAGTAAAAATACAAGTAATGATACTAATGATACTATTAATTATGATATTCCATTTATAAATGGTAATATTACAGGTATTACTTTAAATGGTAGTTATTCTACTACTAATAATAGTTCTACTTTAAAGATTAATAATACAGAGATTGATAGTGGAGATTTTGAATTAGATTTAAATATTAATTCAAGTACTTTAAATATTGATTATATTACTAATAGTGATACTACTTTTGTACTAGAAGATTTATATTTAGAAGTTACTTATGACTTTAGTTATTCTTCTGGTATTATTAGTAATTCTATTGATACTACTATGAATGGTATTATTAATAAAGCTAATATTTACGGTAATATGTATTCTAATGGTTTGGTTAATAATTTAACTGGTACTAGTACTATTATTAATAGTTATAATAAAGGAACTATTACTGGTAATACTTCTAATGGATTAGTTAATTCTATTAATGATAATTCTACTTCTATAACAATAACTTATAGTTATAATTCTGGTACTTTAGATGGTACTAATAAATATGGATTAGTTAATAATATAGTTGATAATAGTGGTTATATTGGTATAGGTAGATGTTTTAATACTACTAGTGATTATATTATTAATAATATTAGTGGTAGTGATTTATTAATTAATACTGTAGGTACTCTTACTAATGGAGTTAGAAATGGTACTATTACTAGTGGTACTGTAGATATAGTTAGTGATTTTTCTAATTATGCTAGAAGCAATGCATTTAATGAATTTGTTGATTTAGAAGATATTAATACTAATCCTACTAATATATGGGTATATGATACTTTACCTATACTTTATATAGATGATATTAATAATCCTATCGCAAGTATTAATATAAATAATTCTTCATGGAACTCTATTGGATATAGATTACGTACTTATAAATTTAGTAGTAGTTTTA
>JAUNMV010000030.1 GCA_030531695.1 Bacilli bacterium
TTACTATTAATGTGTAATGATTATATATCATTTGAACTTATATCTAAATTATTTATACCTGTAGTATTAATAGTAACTGGTATATTAATATTAAGTAAAGATTTCTTAAGAACTAATATTAAGAATAAGATTAAAAGTATAGAAGTATCTAATGATGATGAGTTTTATGCTATATTTGGATCTAATACTATTAAACCTAAACAAGATGAGATAAATGGGGCTACTATTAATGCAATATTTGGAGAATTAAAATGTGATTTAAGAGATACTAAGATTACTAAAGATATAGTTATTAATGCAACTAGTGTATTTGGTGGTATGACTATATTAGTACCAGAAGATGTTAATGTTATTACTACTGCAACACCTATATTTGGAGGAGTAGATAATAAAGCTAAAGGTAGTAGAAGTGAAAATACTATTTATATTAAAGGTACTGTGTTATTTGGAGGTATTGAGATTAAATGAAAGATATAAATAAGATAATTAAATATATAGCAATTGTATTTGCATGTTTCTTAGTAGTATCTATATTTGCAGGTATTATTAAACTAATACTAGCATTTGCTTTAGTAACTACTAGTGATGATAAAGAATATGATTATACTACAGTAGATAAGATGGATATAAAGAAAAGTGTAGATACATTAGTAGTAGATATAGCAGCAACTGATTTAAATATTAAGACTGGAGATAAATTAAAAGTAGATACAAATAATCAATATATTAAAATAGCTACTAAGAATAATAAATTAATAGTAAAAGAAGAAAAACATAAATTTTATAAGAATGATAAAAAAGATATAAATATTTATATACCAGAAGATTATATATTAAATAGAGTAGATATAGATACTGGTGCAGGTAAAATAAAAATAGATAAATTAATTACTAATAGATTAGATTTAGATTTAGGTGCAGGTACTGCATTACTTTCTAATATAGAAGTATTAAATGATAGTGATATAGATACAGGAGCAGGTAAAGTTACAATTACTGATTCAGTATTTAATAACTTAGATTTTGATGCTGGAGTAGGTAGTGTTACTATAAATGGAGATATATTAGGTAAATCTAGTATAGATGCAGGAGTAGGAGCATTAAATATAAATTTAATTAATAATACTAATAACTATACAATTAAATGTAGTAAAGGTATAGGTTCATTTAAAATAAATGGTAATAGTATTAAAGACGGAGAAACTTATGGCTCTGGAGATAATATTATTACTATTAGTGGTGGAGTAGGATCTATTAAAGTTAATACACAAGACTTAGAAGAAAAAGATAATACATTTACTAAGAAATATATTGTTATAAGTAAAGTAGATTCTAATAAGAAAAATAAATACTATGTAACTTTAAAAGAATTTGATGGTGATGAAGTAGATACAGTATTAATAGAAGATAAATATAATGACTTAGAAGTAGACTTTATATATGAATTTAATTTTAAAGGTACTAATAGTAATAAAATAGAAGAAGTATTTAAAAATGAATTAATTAATTTTAATAAGACTGATAGTGATTAGTAATAAGGGGTGAAGTATATGGAAGAACTTAGTACATATTTAAGTTATTTTCAATATAATTCAGTAGTGATACTAACATATTTCTTTATATGTTTAGGAGTAATGTTAATACATCAAGTAACTGGAGGAGAAAGTACTAAACATTTCTTCTCCACTTCATCTAGTTCTTCATTACTTAATCCAATAACATATGTAAGATTTATTACACATATATTTGGACATGGTAGTTGGGATCATTTTACACATAATTTTTTATATATATTATTAGTAGGTCCTATGGTAGAAGAAAAATATGGAGCATATAATTTAATTATAATGATAGGTATTTGTGCTGTAGTAGATGCGATAATTAATAAATTATTTTGTCCTAATACTAGAACATATGGAGCTAGTGGAGTTGTATTTATGTTAATAGTATTAAGTAGTTTTGTTAATATAGAAGCTGGTAAAATACCATTAACATTAGTATTAATAGTACTATTCTATTTAGTAGATGAAGTATTTAAAGGATTATTTAAGAAAGATAATGTATCACATTTAGGACATTTAATTGGAGGAGTATGTGGTATAGTGTTTGGATTTTATTTTAAGTAGTGTTATAATTAGATTGATGTTTACAATAGGAGAAGATTATTTATGCGATTATTAAAGAATATATGGACTAAGTTATTTAAGACTCATAAAGATTGCCCATGGTTAGATTTTTATTCTAGAGAAGAGAGAAGTATTAAATTTACAGATAAATCTATATATGATTATTTAATAGAACAAGTAGGAGAAGATAAAGACTTTATAGCTTTAAATTACTTTGAAAATAGAATTACATATAATGAGTTTTTTGATAATATTAATACTTGTGCTAGAGCACTTAGAAGTTATGGAGTTAAACCTGGAGATATAGTAACTATATGTTTACCTAATATGCCTGAAGCAATATATGCTTTTTATGCTTGTAATAAGATAGGAGCAGTTGCTGATATGGTGCATCCTTTAAGTAGTCCTGAACAAATTAAACATTATTTAAAAGAGAATAAGAGTAGATTTTTATTCTTAGTAGATTTTGATTATGATAATTTTAAGGAAGTATTACAAGATACTTTAGTATATAAAACTATATTAGTATCTCCTAAATTATCTATGCCTTTAGGATTATCTTTAGGATATACAATTACTAGAAGTATTACATTAAAGAGACCTTCTTTTATAGATAGAGATTTTATGAGTTGGAAAGATTTTATGTTAAGAGGAGTTTCTTATACTAAGAATTATCATGCTCATATGAATAAAGATGATTTAGCTGTTATATTACATAGTGGAGGTACTACTGGTACACCTAAAGGTATTATGATATCTAATTATAGTTTTAATGCTTTATCTATGCAGTCTGCAGTTAATGTTATAGATGTTAGACCTAAAGATAAGATAGTTACTATACTTCCTATATTCCATGGATTTGGTTTAGGAGTATGTGTACATACACCTTTATGTTTAAAAGTAGAGACTATATTAATGCCTGAATATGATGCGAATAGATTCTATAAGATATGGAAGAATGATAGACCACATGTAATATTGGGAGTTCCTACATTATGGGAAGGTATGATGAGTAATCATAAGTTTGATAATGTAGATATGTCACAATTAAAATATATAGTTAGTGGTGGAGATTATTTATCTGTTGCGGCAGAAGAGAGAATCAATGAATTCTTACATGCACATGGAGCTAAAGTAGATATAGCTAAAGGTTATGGTATGACAGAGTCTGTTGCGGCTACTGCTTATACATTCCCAGGAACTAATGAACCTGGAAGTATTGGTATACCTATGGTAGGTAATACATATCAAATATGTGATCCTGAAACACATGAGCCACTAGAATTAGGTAGTGAAGGTGAAATATGTGTTAATGGACCTACTGTTATGATGGGATACTTAAATAATCAAGAAGAAACAGATAAGATATTATTAAAACATAAAGATGGTAAGACATGGTTACATACAGGAGATGTTGGATATATTGCTCCTAATGGAATTGTTTACTATACACAAAGATTAAAGAGAATGATTATAGTATCAGGATTTAATGTATATCCAAGTATGATAGAAGAAGTATTAGAGAGTCATGAAGCAGTTAAAAAAGCTTGTGTTATAGGAATACCACATCCATATAAAATGCATGTACCTAAAGCTTTCTTAATACTTAGAGATGGATATTCAGATAGTGCTAAATTAAAAAGAGAATTAAAAGAATTATGTAAAGAAAAATTAGCAGTATTCTCAGTACCAAAAGAATTTGAAATAAGAGATGAATTTCCTAAGACTTTATATAATAAAATAGATTATAAAAAATTAGAAAAAGAAGAAATGGAAAAGAGAGGAGAATAATCTTCTCTTTTTTTATTTATTGTGATAAAATATGAGGGAAAAAGAGGGGTATTATGAAAGTTATTAGTATACAAGAACCTTATGGTAGTTTAATATTAAAAGGACATAAAAAAATAGAGACTAGAAGTTGGAAGACTAATTATAGGGGAAAATTATATATACATACATCTTCTACTATATTTAAAGGTGATAATAGTAAAGCTTTTAAATATATAAATAAAGAAGATTTAGTATTTGGATATATTATTTGTAAATGTAAGTTAGTTGATTGTATAGAAATGACTGAAGAGTTTATAAATAGTGTAGATTCTAAGGAGAAAGAATTAGGTGTTTATAGTATAGGTAGATATGCATGGATACTTGATGATATAGAACCTATAGAACCAATAAAGACTAGAGGTAAATTAAATATATGGGAATATGAGGAGGGATAAAATGAATTATGATTTAAAGATGCAAGAGATGATGGAGAATATTACTGATGGAGAAAGATTATTATTACATGCATGTTGTGCTCCATGTACGTCTGGATGTTTAGAACATATTGCGAATAAATTTAAAATATCTATTCTTTTTTATAATCCTAATATTACAGAAGAGGTAGAATATTTAAAAAGATTAGATGAATTAAAAAGATTCGTTAGTGAATTTAAAGTAAAATATCCAATAGAAGTAATAGATGGAGAATATGATCCAAAAATATTCTTTGAATTAAGTAAGGGATTAGAAGATGAACCAGAAAGAGGAAAACGCTGTTATAAATGTTATGAAGAAAGAATAAAAGAGACTGCAAAAATAGCAGAATCTTTAGGTATTAAATATTTTACTACGACACTTTCACTTTCTCCTCATAAGAATGCAGATTGGGTAAATGAAATAGGAGAGAGATTAGATAAAGATTATAATACTAATTTCTTATATTGTGATTTTAAGAAAAGAGAAGGATATAAAAGAAGTATAGAATTATCTAAAGAATATAATTTATATAGACAAGATTATTGTGGATGTATTTATTCAAAAAGAGATAGTTTAAAACGTAAAGAAGATAAAAATAATTAAATTTATATAACTAAAAGTTTATTATTCATGATATATTAGTTATGTGATAGTAGATATCACTGGATTTTTATGAATTATTATTAGTTCGTGGCATATTTATTTCCCATATATCATATTGGATGTATTTTATTACCACTAAGGGTCCAATTCTTATAAGGAGGTAAATATGGAATTTCAAGACAAGACTAAGACTTGTGTAGATTGTGGTAAAGAATTTGTTTTTACTGCAGGAGAACAAGCATTCTACAAAGAAAAAGGTTTAGATAATGAACCAAAGAGATGTAAAGAATGTAGAGATAAAAGAAAAGCAGAAAAAGCTTCTAAAGAAAGTAAATAATAAAAAGAGCATTATAAATGCTCTTTTATTTTATCTATTAATTCATCTAAATTATCTGATACATAGAAATAATTATAAATAGATTTATCATTAAATTTATTATTAATACATGTTTCTATAATATTAATAACATTATCATAATAATGATCATAATTATAAATATACATAGGTTTAGGATTATCTATACTTCTATTTTCTTCAAGTATAGAGAATATTTCTGCGAGTGTTCCTGTACCACCTGGAAGAACTAATATTAAATCACTATCAGTATATAGATTCTTAGTTCTATCAAAAGTAGTATCTAAGATATACTCTTTAGTACTATTAATATTTCTTAAGTCATCTACATATTTTTTTACTGTATAGGAGTTAACTGTTCTAAAATAATTCTTATATCTACCCATAATACCAGTAGAAGCTGCTCCAAAATTTAATTCTAAATTTAAACCTCTTAGTTTATTTCCTACAATATTTCCTAATTCTAAGTATTTTTCATTTACTTCATCACGTGAAGAAGATATAATTAGTATTCGCATATATTTATCACCTTACTAAAATATATCAAATAATTTGGTGATTGTAAATGAGATGTAAAGTAAAGACCTATAAACTTGTAGATAGATAGGTCATAATTTATAATTTAAAGAGAAGGAACGTGATATTATGAAATATTATTGTATTGGTATAAAAGGAACAGGTATGAGTACTTTAGCTCAAATATTAAGTGATTTAGGTAATACTGTATCTGGTTATGATGATGCGAAGGGTCATAAATTTACTCAAGATGGGTTAGAAGAGAGAAATATTCCTATATATTATGGACATGATCATGATATAGATAAAGATACTATAGTTACTTATAGTGTAGCTTTTACTGCAGATCATCCTGAGATGAAGAGAGTAAGAAAATTAGGTCTTACTATTAAGAAATATAATGAGTTAATGGGTGACGTTATAGATATGTTTAAAACAATAGGTGTATCTGGTACTCATGGTAAAACATCTACTTCATCAATGATTAGAAAAATACTAGAGGATAGTATTGGTTGTAATTACTTTATAGGTGCTGGAGATGGACATGCATCTAAAGATAATGAATACTTTGTTGTAGAGAGTGATGAATTTAATAGACACTTTACTGCATATCATCCAACATATTCTATTATTACTAATATAGAAGCAGAACATATGGAAATATATAAGGATGTAGATGATATAAGAGATACATTTGAAATATTTGCTAATCAAACTAAAGATTTTGTTATAGCTAATGGTGATAATGAAGAAGTTAGAAAGATTAATTATAAGAGTAAAGTATATTTCTATGGATTTAATGATAATAACGATATTATTATTAAAGATATGGAGTTAGGTGAAGATGGTTCTAAGTTTAGAGTAGAATTTAATAATGAAGATTTAGGAGAATTCTTTATACCTCTATATGGTAAACATATGGTTATGAATGCTGCTAGTGCTATTGTTATGTGTAAGTTAATTGGAATTAGTTTAGATAGTATTAGAGAAAGTTTAAAGAACTTTAAAAATGCTAAGAGAAGATTTGCAGTAGAAAACTATAATGGAAGTATTATTGTTGATGATTATGCTCATCATCCAACTGAAATAAAAGTTACTTTAGAGGGAGTTAGACAAAAATACCCTAATAAACGTCTTGTAGTGGTTTTTGCTCCTAATACGTATTCTAGAACTAGAGACTTTACTAATGAGTTTATAGAGGCTTTTAAAATAGCTGATAAGACATATTTAACTGAGATTGATTGTAATAGAGAAGATCCTAAAGATTATCCTGGAATTACATCTAGTATAATTACAGATAAACTAGATGGAGGAGAAATAATATCAGTAGATACTATGAATAAATTAGCTAATGAAAAAGATTCAGTTGTATGTTTCATGGGTTGTGCTTATGTAGATAGTTTAATTAATGCATATAAGGAAGTAATAAAGTAGTTGAATATCAACTACTTTTTTGTTATTATATAGGCATTTATTGGAGGCATATATATGAATGATAAACTAGTTAAAGCTCTTACTATTGTAGGTATTGGTACTTTTTTATTTGGATTCTGTACTTTAAATAAAAAAGATAGTCCGAAAGGTCAATTTAATACTGTTGCGGAAGCATTATCTAATGAGTCAGAATATGGATATGATTTATTAAATGATCAAAGTATATGTATTTTATATGACAAAGATGTATTAGGTAACGAACAATATCATGTTGTTAAGAAGATTACTGCTCCAGAATTAAATAATGAATATAGATCTAAATTTAATGGTATACCTATGACATATCATAAAGGTGATGGATTAGATATAACTACTAGATATGGTTTAGAAGATGCTGATTGTGATTACGCTTATTTTAATTTACTAGATGGTACAGTAATTAGTGTAGTTAATGCGACTAGAAAAGGAGAAGAAAACTATGGTAATCAAATAATTAATGTTACTCCTGTTGCGCCTGTACTATACAATTATTTAGAAGTTAAAGATAGATATACTCAAGATGATATTAAAACACTTTATAATACTATTAATAATAAAGAAGAAGCAAAAACACTAACAAAATAAGTTCTCTATTAAGAGAACTTTTATTTTTATTATTGTATTAGTTTATAATATGTGTTACTATTAAGTAGTCATTTATATATGGCCTGTTGGTGAAGTGGCTTAACACATTGCCCTCTCAAGGCAACATTCACGGATTCGAATTCCGTACAGGCTACCATTTAGAATATAAGAGAACTTGAAAAAAGTTCTTTTTTTGTTAATCGAATAATAAATATATGTTATACTTTTGTATGAAAGGTAGGTTAAGAGTGTGAGATGTTTAGGTTGCGCTAAAGAGATTTCTGATGACGAGAAATACTGTGACGAGTGCAAAATCAAGATGGCTGATAGTCAAATTGAAAAAGAAGAAAGTGAAGAATTTAGAAAGGCAAAACAAAAGAAAAGACAACAATATCTTGTTGTCATAGCTGTAGTGTTAGTAATACTTGCAGCATCATCTGTTGTTATGCCGGCAATAATTAGAATGGCAGAGCAACAAGAAGAAAAGGAAGTTGCAGAAGCAAATAAAATGACTTCTAAGGAATTTAAAGCTATAATTGATTCTTATGGTGCGGCAGCAACTTTAGCTATTAATAACTATATGAATTCAAATAATGGTGCTATTCCTAAATTTGAGGATATTAAAGACAATATAGTATTTGATAGACATGAGGTTTCTTGTAATGTAACTAAAATTAATTATGATGGATCATTATATCTTACTAATTGTCTTGTTGACGATGAAAATATTGATTATAAATATGAATATGGAAAGGAATTAGAAGAAGTTAACATTTCTAAAGATAAATTATATATCTTTAAGACTTCTTATAGTAAATCATATGGTGTAATGAATCACATACCTGAGAATACTTCATATGTACAGTATGAATTACTTGATACATATTCATGTAAGAAAGCAGGATGTAAGGGTTATACTGCTAGTTCCGTATCAAATCAAGCTTTAATATATGATGATGGTAATTACTATTTATATAATATTGTTGATAAGCAAAAGATAAAAATAAATTTAGAAGATGTTGATCCTGATATAGTTGATTTTAGATTAATTCAAAGTGATTATAAGTTATTAGGATTAGCAGTTGAAAAAAATCATGGAAAATATGCTGTATATAGCTTAGAATCTAATAGATTAATTACAGATTATTCTTATTATTCAGTATATACAACTAATAATATAGCTTTAAATAATAATTTTATTGCAGAAAACGGTGATGGTACATTCTTACTTAGAATAAGCGATGCTGGTTTAATTAATAGTTCTAAAGACTATTTTAATATATCAGATGCTGCTGATGGTTTATATTATGCAGTTCCGGTAGATGTTCATTATAATACTTCAGAATACAAAATTGTAGTAGATAGTTATTTTAAGCCTATAGTTAAAGACAATAGTATTGTTACAGCAATTCTTAATTCAGATAATACAATAACAGGTATGAAGAATAATTCGTTTGGTATTTATGATTTAAATGGTAATCTATTATTAAACATTGATAAGATAAAATCTTCAGTAAAAGCTATTAAAGATTATATAATCGTGATTGATAATAATGATGACTTACAAATTTATAATACTAAGGGTGAAAAATTAGCAACTTTATGTAATGTAGCTGGTAATTACAAGGTACATGGAATGATTTCTGGATGGTATTCTACTAAAGGTAAAGAAGGAATATATGTAGTAGTAGAAAATAAAGATATTCCATTTGGTACTAGTGGTAGTGGTAATGAATATTACTATATTCCATCTACTGGAGAAGTTGGAGTTATTCAAACTGAAGGTGTAGGAGGATATGCTAAACCAGTATTATATTTATATCCTAAGAAGAAAACTACAGTTAAAGTATCATTTGAACATAATGAATTATTAACAACTACTTATCCTAAATTTAAAAATGTATGGAAAGTAACAGCTAATAAGAATGGTGATCTATATGATTCAAAAGGTAGATACTACTACGGATTATATTGGGAAGAAGAAGAAAATCATAATATAGATTTTTCTACAGGATTCTATGTTACTAAGGATAATGCTATTGACTTCTTAGAAGAAAAATTAGATAAGATTGGATTTACACAAAGAGAAGCTAATGAGTTTATAATGTATTGGTTACCAATATTAGAAAAGAATGGTAAGAATTTAGTATACTTTGAACTTACAGATGAGAGAGAAGCATATAATAAACTTATTATTGAACCTAAAGTAGATTCATTACTAAGAGTAGCAATGCATGTTAAGAAAGTAGATCAAGAAGTTAATATTAAAGAACAAAAACTTCCTACATTTAAACGTAAGGGATTTACTGCTGTTGAATGGGGCGGAGTTATCCATTAAAACAATTAGATTAGTTGATTTTTTTAGCAATATGTTGCAATATTATAGACACATAAGTGATTATGTTATGCAAAATTGCATATAATATTAGTGCTATTAAATAGCAATAAAAAAGCTGGTGATTCCAGCCATTAAATGGAAATTAAAAAAGTAGATTAGAGAGCACACTCTAGTCTTTTATTTTGCTTAATATTATTATATAATAAGCATCGGTGATAAAATGATTAGAAATTTTAGAATTGTAAAAGTTGATTATAAATATTGTGACTATCTTAGACAATTTGATAATAGGGTTCCATGTGGATTGGGCAAGAAATATAAGCAGTGTCACGGAAAATAATCCCGCAAGCCCGCATAAAATAAGGGAAAATGCGAGTTTTTTTCTTTACTAAAAAATTGCGAAAAATTACTAAAATTTCACTTTAGATACCTTTTTACGGTAGTTTTTTAGTAGTAATCATCACGAGAAAAATTTTTAATATGTTATAATAATAATGGAAGTGATGAACTTGAGTAATTTATTAAAAGATAATAAAGAACTAATGAAAGAATATTATTTTGAAAAAAACAAAGGTGTTGACCTTGATAATTTGAAACCGTTTTCTAGTAAAAAAATTTGGTGGAAATGTAAAAATGGTCATGAATGGAAAGCGGTAGTTAGCAGTAGAAGTAAAGGCCATGGGTGTCCTTATTGTAGTAATCTTAAAGCCTTAGCAGGTTATAATGATTTATCAACAGTAAACCCACAATTGGCAAAAGAATGGAATTATGAAAAGAATGGGGATTTAAAACCTTCAGATGTGCTACCGGGCTCGCATAAAAAAGTATGGTGGAAATGTTCAAAAGGACATGAATGGGAAAAGGAAATAAAGGAAAGAAATAGTGGACTAAATTGCCCATATTGTTCAAATCAAAGAGTATTAATCGGATATAATGATTTATCAACAACTAATCCAGAATTATTATCTGAATGGGACTATAATAAAAATACAATTTCACCTAACGAAATAACTGCTGGTGCTGAAAAAATGATTTGGTGGATTTGTAATAAGGGACATTCATATCAGTCGTTTGCATTTAATCGTAAAAAAAGCGTAGGTTGTCCGTATTGTGATGGCAAAAAAGTATTGGTTGGCTATAATGATTTGGCAACAATTAATTTCAATTTGACAAAGGAATGGGATTATAAGAAAAATAGTAATTTAAAACCAACTGATATAACAGCAGGCAGCCATAAAAAAGTGCATTGGAAATGTCAATATGGCCATGAGTGGATAATGTCTGCACAAGAAAGAAACATGGGACAAAATTGTCCGTATTGTTCTAATAAGAGAGTATTAGTAGGATATAATGATTTGTTCACATATTGTATCAATAATCATTTAGAAGATGTAATAACCGAATTTGATACTGATAAAAATAAATTTACAATGAAAGATGTAACAGCAGGTAGTAGTAGAGATACTTGGTGGAAATGTCCTAATGGTCATTCATATAAATCAAGTCCTTCTCGTAGAGTTATGAAAGGTTCTGGTTGTGGAATTTGCAGTCATAATATTCTAGTTAAAGGAATAAATGATTTAGCAACTACACACCCCGAAATAGCAAAAGAATGGGATTATGAAAAAAACAAAGAAAAGCCTGATGAGGTAATGGCTGGGAGTAATATTAAAAAATACTGGTTTATTTGTCCAAAAGGGCATAGTTATGAAACTACTGTATTAGGAAGAAAAAGAGGCACTGATTGCCCACAATGTAATATTGAAAATCATACATCATTCCCTGAGCGAGCAATTTTCTATTATTTGAAGCAATATATAGGTGAGGTGGAAGATAGTTATCATAATCCTATTATTGGTAGAAAAGAAATAGATATATTCTTGCCAAAGTATAATTTTGGAATTGAATATGATGGTCAAGCTTGGCATAAAGATTATAATAGAGATATAGAAAAAGATAAAGTTTGTTATAAAAATGGGATAGAATTATTAAGAGTAAGAGAATATGGCTGTTGTGAATATGATAGTACTTCTATAAAAACATATATAACATCATATAATATGGAAGAATTAAATAATGCGATTTTATTTATATTTAATTATTTAAACAAAAAGTTTAGTTTAAAAATAAAGCCAGATGTAGATGTTGATAGAGATAGAGTAAAAATATTAGAACTAATGAATTTATCAGAAAAAAAGAATTCACTTGCTAACTATTGTCCAAATATTGAAGAGTATTGGGATTATGAAAAAAATGGAATAATCAGGCCAGAGCAAATATCTCATGCTAGTGAAAAAAAGATATATTTAAAATGTTCACAAGGTCATACATGGATATCTAAAGCTGGAGATTTTGTGCTTAGACCTTATTGTCCTTATTGTAGTGGACGTAAAGTTTGGTCAGGATTTAACGATTTAGTAACTACTCATCCTGAAATCGCAAAAGAATGGAATTATGAAAAAAATGGACATTTAAAACCGATAGAAGTTAAAGCAGGGTCAAATAAAAAAGTATGGTGGAAATGTTCAAAAGGGCACGAATGGCAAGCTGTAATAAATACAAGAACACAAGGGTATCAAAAATGCAAAAAATGTAAGCAAAAGAATTAATTAAGGAAAAAACCATGAAAATGATAGACGATGAAATAATTATATTAGATAGAAAAATTAAAAAATTTAATAATATTATAGACGAATTTAAAAGAAAAAATAATGTTGACGAATTATTGCTAAAGGAACAACTTAATGATATATTGGGTCAATTTGAAGTATGTTTAAAATACACAAATATTTCAGATTATGATTGTTCGTTAATTAGTGCAATTAAATATGCCAATAATATAAAAAAACATAGTCATTCATTGTTTGATTATTCAGTTTCAACATTAGCGTTATATCCATCTGATAATCTTTATCCTTCCAATAGTTTATATCCTTCAGCCTTTAAAATATGGTGGAACACATTACCATTAGATAATAATAAGTTTAAAAATCAATATGATTGTTACAACGAAAAATTATTAAATAAAGATCTACAATCAAGCATTAATAAAGTTTATAAAATAATAAAAAATGGTATTGAAAGATTTTAAGAACTTACTAAAAAATATTGAAAAACCATTAAAAAAGTATTTTAGATACCTTTTTAGATAACTTCTGAGAGATTTTTTAAGAAATTTGTTGAATATCTTACAAATTATTAGCATTAATTACAACTTATTCGCAAGTTATAGCTAGAAAATAGTAACACTCAGTCCATATAATGCTGGAAGTAAAGAACTTAGACCTTCTATCGGTATACTATTCGTAGTTAATGGTTGCGAATATTTTGCCCCTTTATCTAGTCCTAAATCTAAGCATTTGAATATGAAAAATAATCTTGATTTGATAAAGATTGATAGTGGTAGATTAGGCGTTATTAATTTTAATAATATGATTCCTGTTAAAGAAAACAATTATGAATTATTTGATTTAAATTCTAAACCTACTACTACTGCAGAATTAAATAGACAAAATTTATTAAAAAGTCAGTTACTATTGTTGAATAAAAATATATAAAGAGTTAATAGGTGATTATTATGAATACAAATTTTGAATTATTAGGTAATAGAGTAATAGATTCTTTAAATAATACTGATATTATTACTAATAATAAAATACTTAAAAGTATAGATAAACCTACCATAGTATCAGGAGTAGGTGGTTCTTCTGTAGTTAGTGAATTTACTAGTAAGGTATTAAGTGATAAGAATAATATTATTACTGAGAATAGAGAGCCGAGAGATTGCAAATATAAGACTCTTAATGGTTATAGTAATATAATTGCTTGTAGTTATAGTGGGAATAATCTAGGAGTAGATTTATCTTTTGATAATGAATTAAAACATTATTTATTATCTAATAATAGTAGAGAAGATTGTACTAATATTACTTATAAAACTACTATAGATAAAGAAAAGAGTTTTATATCTTTAGCTGGTACTTTAATACCTATTAGTAATATATTAACTTATTATTTTGATGGAGATAAAGATAGAGTAATAGATTTAATTAATAATTATTATAGTAAATATAATTTTAATACTAATTGTAATGCTTATGAGATATTTACTGGTAGTGATACTAGTACTGTATCTAAGTATTTAGAATCTACATTAGTAGAATCTGGTATAGGAATACCTATAGTACATGATAAATATTCATTTTGTCATGGTAGAAGTACTATAGGATTAGAATATAATAATAATTGTATATTTATTAATACTAATACTAAATTAGATAAATTATTATTAGATAATATAAAAGATCATTATAATGAAATAATAATTATAGATAGTGATTATAAAGATAAGTATGAAAGAGAATTTGATATGTTAATTAAGAGTATGTATCTTACTAAGTATATAGCAGAGTCTAATAATAAAGATTTAACTTATGTAGAATATACTGATTTTAATAAAAATCTTTATAAGTATAATGGAGAAGTGTGATATAATCGATTTGTTAATACAAATTGATTATATCTATATTGCCCCATAGCCAAGCGGTAAGGCAGTGGACTCTGACTCCATCAGGCGTTAGTTCGAATCTAACTGGGGCAGCCATATAAATAATAAAAAAGCTTTAATAAGCTTTTTTTCTTTGATATAATTTTTTTAGAAGGTAGGGTTTATATGAAAAAAGAAATTATAAAAAAAGAAAGAAGTTCTAATTTAGAACTACTTAGAATTGTATTAATGATGATGGTTATAACACTACATTATCTAAATACTTATATGGGAGGAATATTAGATGTAATAGTACCTGGAACATTTAACTATTACTTAGCACATTTCTTAGAATCATTATGTATTGTTTCAGTAAATGTATTTGTACTTATTACAGGGTACTTTTCACATAAGAAGACAAGTATAAAAGTATCTAAAGTAGGACAATTATTTTCATTAGGAATATTCTATTCATTAGTTTTATGTTTTATAGCAGTATTTATATTAAAACTTAATCCAATTAATAGAGATACACTTAATTTATTAAATTCAAGTATATTTGGTAGTTGGTTTTTAGTAATATATTGTTTCTTATATTTATTAATACCATTTATTAATAAATTAATTAATAATATTACTGAGAAACAATTATTAATATTAATAATAATTAATGTATTAATGTTAAATGTATATTATACATTCTTTAATACTATTACTTTAGTAGATGGAGGATATGGTATTGGGAACTTTATTAATTTATATTTAATAGGAGCTTATATAAGTAAATATAAAAACAAAGATATATCTATAAAGTATCCTCTAATTACTTATATACTTATTACTATAGTAACAACTATATTTAGTTTTAAGAATGGATTAGCTTGGCAATATTCTACTATATTTAATGTATTAGGTAGTGTTAGTTTATTTTTAATATTTAAAAATATAAAGATGAAGAATTATAAGTTTATTAATAATATAGCTGGATATATATTTCCTATATATTGTATACATACTTGTCCTTTTACAGCTAAATATATGTTTAGAGAGATATTTAATACTCCTAAGTATTGGCATAGTAATTATATGATATTACATTTAGGTATTACTGTATTAGGAGTATTTATAGGATGTGTATTAATAGAAATAGTAAGAAGATTAATATTTAGTAAATTAATAGATAAGAATATAGATAAGATAAAATATGAAATCGATTGTAATTAATTACAATTGATTTTTTATTTACTTTAATTATTAAAAATACTAAATGTTGACTTTTTCAACATTTTTGCATATAATAAGTATGAATTTATATGTTGGGGTGATTTATGTGAAGGAGTTAAATTATAAGAAGATTGGAGAAAGATTAAGGAAACTAAGAAAGTATATGGGGTTAACCCAAGAACAGGTAGCTGAAATTTTAAGCTTAGGTAGAGATGCAATTTTAAGAATTGAAAAAGGAGATCGCAAAATAGATTTACAAGAATTAATGAATTTTTCAAAATTATATAATATCAGTATGGATGAATTAACATCAGAAGAACATACTATAAATAGCAGTGATGTTGCTTTTGCTAGGGGATTTAATGAATTAAGTGAAAAGGATAAAAAAGAAATTATTAGTTTAATCGAGTATAAAAATATATTAAAGTCACAAAATAAGGATGACTAATATGACTCCAGAAGAATTAGCAAAAAGTGAATTAGATAAACTAAGAAAAAGTGGAAAATTAACTTTTCCTATAGATCCATTTAAAATCCTCCATGATGCTGGAATATTTGTTGTATTAAAAGATTTTGAAAATTTAGATGGAATAATCATAAATGATGAAGATAATTGTACTGTTGTAGGAATTAATTCAAATAATAATTGGCAGAGACAAAGGTTTACCGCTGCACATGAATATTGTCATTTTATAAAAGATTTGAATATAGAAATAGGCACAACTGATTGCATTGAATGTTTGAAAAAGTCTAATAAGAATATTGAGAGATATGCAAACGACTTTGCTGGTTATTTGCTTATGCCTACTGATGAATTAAGAGTTGTATGTGAGCAATATAAAAATAACAATGGATTTGTTGATTTTGAAAGTATTACAATTATTGCAGAATATTTTGGTGTGAGCTTCAATTCATGTTTGAATAGGATTGCCTATGGTTTAAATTTAATTGATGGCGATATTTCTGCTGTATCTTTAAGGCAAAGAATGAGAAAATATCGTGTATCTGCGAAAAGAGAAGAATTAATAGATAATAGAATTGATAGTACATTATTATCTAATGTTTTAAGCTCAATGAGTTTTATAATGACTGATATCAATAAATACACTGGACAAAAGTTTTTACAAAATTATATTTATAATGATAATAAACTAGAAGGTGTAATAATTGATAGAAATAGACTTAATTATATATTAGCAGATCTAAATTTTAATGGCGCTGATAGTCAATTTTTTGAAAGTGATAGTGAAGAAATTGTAATGACGCTTGGTAATTTAGAGTTACAACAATATGTAATTAATACATCAGATGAAATTTCACTAAAAAAATGCGGACGATTACATTCTCTGTTATATAAATATGTTCCATATCCTGATGATAATGGTAAATATAGGGATGGAACTGCACTTATAAAAAGAGGAACAATACAGCCAGTTCCTTATTATGAGATAAATGATAGAATTAATGAACTTGATGAAGAATTGCAGTTCTTTATGAAAAAAATAGATCAATACGAGATAGGTGAGTATATTGAGCAAGTGGCATATTTTACATATAAGTTTATTGTTATTCATCCTTTTAGAGATGGTAATGGTCGTATATCAAGAGCTATAATGAATTGGCTTTTAAGTAAAAAGAATATACCTCCAATTTATATTGATCAAAAGTGTAGAGAAGAATATTATGCTGCTTTATCAAAAATTGATTTAGAGGAAGACCCTGTTCCATTTATTATGTTTATTGAAAAAAGAATAATTCATACAATGATTAATTTACATAGATACTTATTTGTTGATGAAATAGATGAAGAAGAAATATATGAGGAGGCTGAAGTTAATGATAAT
>JAUNMV010000031.1 GCA_030531695.1 Bacilli bacterium
GATAAGATTATTCTTGATGTAGAGGGAGAAGAGAGAGCTAGAACTTTATCTTTAGAAAGCGAATTTAAGCATATTGATAAGATTTATGCATCAGATATGGTAAGAAGTCAGGCTACTGCGAAATACTTCTGTAGTAAGTTTAATTTAGGGTTAAATATAGATAGTAGACTTAATGAGAGAAAGAGTGGTATTCCTAATGATAAGGAATTTCCTGATTGGTTTCAAAGACAATACTATTATGAAGACTTTGGAACTGTTGGTGGAGAAACTCAAGTTGATGTTAGAAAGAGAGTTCTTGAGTGTTTAGATGAAATACTAGAAGATAATAAAGATAAGACAGTAGCTGTATTTACTCATGGATATGCAATTACTTTTTCTATACTTAAATGGTGTAAGTTAATTAGTGTTGGTAATGATAAGAAATTAACTATTGAATATAAAGATAAAATACTTATGGATAAGATTATTAATGCTCCTGAAGTATTTAAATTAACTTTTAATGATAAAGAACTTACTAATATTGAGTTAATTGAGTTTGATGATTTACCATTGAATAATGGTATATAGTATGATAATATATACTTCAAGAAAGGAAGGATTATGATGAGTTATTTAATTAATAGACAACATCATCACAATAATCTGCACTTGTTAATACGACATTAGTTTTCGTAGGCGCAAGTGCTATTTGTGGTGCTTGTTGCCTGTTAGATAGATGCTACACAGACAACTGTGTAGCTTTTTTATTTCTTGTAAACAAGCACCTTTTAGATTATTATGAGGAGAGTTTATTTATGAGAAAGATTAATGATGGAATAGTTTTTAGTAATGATATTAAAAGAATATTAAAGGGTAATAATGCACTAAATTTTAATTATTGTGATAAGGGTATAATTATACCTAATGATAATACGATAGATGTATTAAGAGAAAATTTTTTAGAGGATACTAGTCGGATATTTGATAAAGTAAGTATTATTGAAGAAGATGAAATGTTACTTTATATGTTTCAAAGCATTTTAGATGTATATAGGAGGTATCCCCATTGTTTCGTTAGATAGTGTTTATTTGGATTCTAATGATAAAGATATTATATTTTTAGATTGTACTAGACTTGATGGATCTAGTGATTTAGTATCTAGAATTAATCCTAATGATAAGGATAGTGTTAATAGACAAATTAAATCTATTAGTGATTTATTAAAGAAAAATGGTAGTACTTCTATAATACTTGCGGATGATGTAGTGTTTTCTGGTAGTGTACTTAGAAGTGTTAGTTCTATATTTAGAAAGAATGGAATAAATGTAGTTGGTATTAGAGCTTGTGTAAGTACTGATAGTGCATATTCTGAGTTTTCGAAACTACCATTAGGTATTAAATGTGGTTGTTTAATGGGACCTAATGTTATTGATCAAATATGTGAAAGAGACTTTTATTTTGGAGTAGCTCAGAGTGGTATTAGTGTTAATAAAGATGGAGTTATTTATAAAGCACCATATTTTAAACCTTTTGGTGATCCAGTAGAAAGGGCTTCTATACCAGAAGAGAATAGTGATACTTTTTCAAAGAATTGTATTATTAGATCTTTAGCTTTATGGGATAGAATTGAGAAATTAAGTGGAAGAGAAATACTTATTAAAGATTTACCTGAGGTAATACAAAATACTAATGATAATAGTGGTGTTTGTAAAACACTAAGAAAAGAATTAAAAAGAGATATTAAAATTAGATAGGAGAGATATTATGAAAAA
Source organism: Bacilli bacterium (assembly GCA_030531695.1). Taxonomy (GTDB): domain Bacteria; phylum Bacillota_I; class Bacilli_A; order RF39; family UBA660; genus RUG14891. Next base: position 1,753 of record JAUNMV010000031.1, read on the forward strand.
AATACAAATTGGAATTATGGGATCTGCTGCAGATTTAAATTATGGCAAAGATGTAGAAAGATTTGCGAAGAAGTTAGGTAAATTAATAGCTAAAAGTGGGAATATATTAGTATATGGAGCTGAGAAGGAATATTCTTCTATTAGTACTAATGCGGCTATAGAAGCTTCTAAAAATAATGGAATTACTGTAGGAATTACTGGTGGTACTAAGAAAGAAATATGGGGTGATTTTAGACCTACAGTATTAATACCTACTGGATTAGGTATTGGTGGTGGTAGAGAATATACTTTAGTTCTATCATGTGATGTAATCATTGCAATAAGTGGAGGTAGTGGGACATTAAATGAAATAGCTGTTGCATATCAAGCTGGAATACCTATTGTTGTAGTAGATAAATTTGGGGGATGGGCTTCTAAATTATCTGGAGAATATTTAGATGATAGAAATAGATTAAAATGTATTAATGCATCTACTCCAGAAGAGGCTTTAGATTTAGCAATATCTTTGACAAATAAGTAGTTTTATGTTATAATAACGCCTATAAATTTATGCGTTAGTGCATAAGTTAGTAATTCGATTGAGGGATGATTTTTTATGTATATCGAATACTCTAAAATTGGTGATAATGTATTCGTAACTGATGACAAAGGTATTACAAAAAGATTTGATAATACTAACAATTTTGAATCGATAATAGCTCTTGAAAATGAAAAGAGTGCTAGTGATTTAAGAATTGATAAAGAAAGAGAAGAACAAAGAAAATTTAAAAGATATAGAAATTTTATTTCTTTCTTAGGTGGAATTTCTTTAACAAATAATATAGTTCTTGCAGCAACAGGTCATAATGTTTCTCCTGTTCTTGGAGGAGCTTTACTTGTTACCTATGGTGTAACTGTTGGAGTTACTCATGGAATTGTTAAAAAGTTTGATAATAAAATTAAAGAAATTAATATTTATAAGAAAGCTTTAGATAAAGAATTAAAATATGAATTATCTAAGAAAAAAATAGTTAATAATGAAACAAATGAAAGAGGAATTATTGATTATAAAAAATCACAATTATATCTTACATACGATAAGTTTGATCTTATGAATAATGTTATTGAAACTGATTATCAAATGTATGGTAAAGTTACTTGTGGTGCATTTACTGATAGAGAGAAAAGAATATATAACACAATGATAGAAGAAGAGATGAAAAGTCATTCTAAAAAAGTAAAGGTGAAGGAGATTTAATATGAATTACGGATTTAAAGAAACAGGATCAACTGTAGTAGTTTTTGATGAAAACAAAAAAGAAAGACATGTAGATAATAGAGCAAATATCGAGGCAATTTTAATATTAGAAAATGATAGAGCTAAATTAGAAAATAGTATAAGTAAGTTAGAAAAGGAAAATGAAAATGAAAAGGTTGGTTCTGGTAATGTAGTTAAAAACTATATTAAGCATCATCATTCATTCTTCAGTGCTGCTGGTGCTGTTGCTTTAGCAGCAATTACTGGTAAAGTTATATTACCAATATTTAATCAGGATTTCTATTTAGAAACTGGCCCATTATCATTATTTGGTATTGTTTCATCAATTGCTTTATTACATACTAAGAGTGTTGGGTATTATAATTGGAAAAAAGAGCATGATAAGATGAAACAAGAAAATAATAAGACTAATATTAAATTAAAAAATGTTAACTTATTAAAGTTTGCAATTAATAGAGAATTAAAAGTTGAAAGAAATGCTCAACTACCAGCTAATAGAAAAGCTGAGTACAAAGATATTAGTAGAAAAGAATTAGTAGATTTCAATATACTTTATGACTATGAAAAAAATCATGATCAATTAATTAAATATTTTAAAGATAATGGTGAAGTACCTTATTATGAAGATCAATTATATGGTAGATTAATATCTGATATGGTACAAAAAGAATTATATGATGAAAAAAAAGCTCAAGATAAATCAGTAGTAGAACTTGCTAAAGATAAAGTTAAAAGTTATTTAAGATAACTTGGGAGAGAAATTATGTATAGAGGTTATATAATACATGAAGATAAAGCATCATTAGTAGAGGATTATGGTAAAATCACTGAGGTAGATAATGTAGATAATTTAAAAGATATCGTAATACTTGAAAATGCTTTAGAAAATTATAATGAAGATTATTCTGAAATTATGTCTATTAAGTGTGATTTGGTTAGTAAAACAAAGAATAAAAAAGCAAATGCTATTTCTTGTTTTACTATAGGAGCAGCAAGTCCACTTATGTCATATGGCTTAGGTAGATTTATGGCTTTAAAGGATATATCTAATGTTTCAGTTCCATTTGGTTGTATGATTGGTACAGTTTTAGTTGGATTTGGATTGGGTGAGATTTTATCTATTCCAAAGAAAAGTAAAATTAAAAAGTTAGATGTAAACTTAGAAAACTTAAAATTAGTTACTAGCTCATTAGAAGATGTTATTAAATTAGAAAAGGAAAAGTCTAAAAAAATTACTGGTCCATATAAAGTAATTGATAATTTAGATGATGATGATAGACTTGATAATTTAATAGAATGTTACGAAGAATATAAAGATGATTTAACTGTAGAATATGACACAAATAAAAAGATTAGTAGTTTTGGAGATAACTTATACAATAAAGTTTTTACAAAGATAATGGAAAAAGGATTAACTAAATAGTTAGTCTTTTTTTTGTTTATATGTTACTATTAATAATAGAGGAAGTGTTTTTATGATATTAGGTTTTTGGTTTTTATTATTAATATTCTTTTTTACAGCTACAATTATCTATATTAGAAAGAGTGGAGATACTAATATTAATTTTGATGCTGCACATATTAATGAAGATTCTTTTCAAAGATATGCAAAATTCTTTGGTAGTTATATACCTACAGATGATGAGTTTATTAAAAAATTAAATAGTATTTATATAGCTGTTATAAAAGAACATGATACTAAGATTAGTAGTATTGCGAAGAAGAGTAATTGTAGTACTGAAGAATGTGTATTAAAGATTAGATATTTAAAAAATAAAAGAGTATTAGGAGACTTTTATATAGATACATTACATGATGAATTAATAATGTGTTCAGAAGAAGATTCTATTTTATTAGAAAAATATAAACCATATATTTATCATAGTCATCTACAAATAGATGAGATTGCGAATATATTACCTAATAAAGAATACTTAGATATTAATGCTATGAAAGATAAGGTATTTAATGAATTAAATTATTTAGATAATAAGGGATTATTAAATGGTTTAATTATAGATGATATTGATAGAAAAATTACTTATTATACTATTGAGAAAAAGAAAACTAATAGTGGATTTGAATCTAAACATTGTCCTAATTGTGGGGCTTTATGCGATGTACAAATAGATGGTAAAGCTAGATGCAATTATTGTAATAGTATAGTTAATGGATCAGGTGTTACTAAAGATGAAGTGTAAGAGATGTGGGTTTGTTGGTAGTTATAGTGATAATTACTGTAATAATTGTGGTACTAAGTTAATTAATAATAGAGGTAAAATTGATTTTGGATTAATACTTATATTATTATTTGGATTATTATGTTTTTCTTCTATAGGATTTCTTACATATAAGAGTTTAACTACTGTTAGTAAGAATAAGCGTTTTATAGAAGATGATTATTATATGAATATTACTGGAGAGTGGATTGATTATAATAAAACTAATTTATTAAAATTAAGTAATAAAGCTACTTATAATTGGTTTCAAGATTATACTAATGATAAGAATCATTGCTTAAGTGGTAGTATGAAAGTTAAGATTAAAGATGATGCTTTAAAAGAATTAAATCTTACTATTGATCAAGTAAGGCAATTATTTAATTTAACTGATATTACTGAACAAAATGTCTATTTATTAAAATTATATACAAATAAAAATATAACTAATTCTTACTATAAAATATTATGTGTAGAAAGAGATGAAGAGTTATACTTATATAATTATAATGATAATAGTATTTTACAGTTTTCTAAAAATATATAGAAATATCCCTAATATTATGGTATAATATGCGAAGTATTAGGGGTGTTTTATTTGGGAAGAATAATTGATTTTAATTTAAGAAAAGGTAAACTTACAAATATATCTTTATATAGTATTAGTCGTGATGAAATATTTACTGATATTATTAATAATACTAATATTAATAAAGTAAATTCTCATAGTTTTAGCGATGAATGTAAATTATTAGAATTGGATATTAAGCTTAGTAAGATAAAAGATGATAAATATAGAGATAGAACTATATCTATACTACAATTAGTAAAGGATTATAGTGATAAGAAATATTTAAAAGTAAGTGAAGATAGTATAAGTGGATTATTAAATGGAAAAGATTATTTATCTTTAAATATAAAGGGTAATAATATAGATTATACTATTTTGAATGATAGACAATCTAATTATGGTAGACTTAGATATTTTAAAGATAAATATATTACTAATTATGACGATATTTATGAGAGTTATTTGTATGATTTAAATGATCATAGTAAAAGAAGAACTATTACTAATAGTAATGATATTAGTTTATATGATTCTTTAGGTTATGTTATAGCTAGTAAAAATAAAACTACTACTAATAATTATGATATGTTTATTATAAATAACGAAGAATATGCTACTCCTTGTAAGTTTAATAATTGTACTACTATTAAGATTAATAGAATTGGTAGCAATATATTAAAAAATATAAAAGTAGAATATTTAAATAAAGAATTAAATGGTATTATAGATCCTGATACTATTAATGAAGATAATTATTATTTAGGATTTAATTATAATAGTAATAGTAAATCTATACCTCTAGATATTTATTATAGAGATATAGATTATGAAGATTATATTAATATAAAGAGAGGAAGATGATATTATGAAGAAAGTTGTTGTGGGTATGAGTGGTGGAGTAGATAGTAGTGTATCTGCATTATTGTTAAAACAACAAGGGTATGAAGTTATTGGACTTTTTATGCGTAATTGGGATTCTTTAGCTGATGGAGAATTTAATGGTCCTACAACAGAATCTGGTATTTGTCCTCAAGAAGAAGATTATAATGATGCTAAGGCTGTATGTGACAAGTTAGGTATACCGTTATATAGAAAAGATTTTGTTAAAGAGTATTGGGATTATGTATTTACATATTTCTTAGATGAATTAAAAAAGGGTAGAACTCCTAATCCTGATATTATGTGTAATAAATATATTAAGTTTGATATGTTTGCTAAGGAAGCTAATAAATTAGGAGCAGATTATATTGCGACTGGTCATTATGCTAAGATGGTAGATGGTCATTTAATGAGAAGTAAAGATCAAAATAAGGATCAAACATATTTCTTATCTCAAGTTAGTAGAGAACAATTATCTAATGTAATATTTCCGTTAGGAGATATAGAGAAACCTGAAGTTAGAAAAATAGCTCTAGAAAATGGATTAAGTACTGCTAAGAAAAAAGATTCTACTGGTATTTGTTTTATTGGAGAAAGAAACTTTACTAATTTCTTAAAGAATTATTTACCAAATCAACCTGGTGATGTTATAAACATTGAGACTAATGAAGTAATTGGTAAACATATAGGTTTAATGAATTATACAATTGGTCAAAGAAGAGGACTAAATATTGGTGGATGCGAAGATAAAATGTTTGTAGTTGGTAAAGACTTAACTAAGAATGTTTTATATATATGTTTAGGTGAAGATAATGACTACTTAATAAGTGACTCTTGTATCGTAGATAGTGTTAACTGGTTAGCTGATACTAAGATTACTAAATGTAGTGCTAAGTTTAGATATAGACAAGCAGATGTTCCTGTTGAATTAGAATTTATTAATGAAGATGAAATATTAGTTAAATACCCTCAAGGAGTTAAGAGCGTTACTCCAGGACAAGCATGTGTATTTTATAGTGGCGAAGAATGCATAGGTGGTAGTATAATAAAAGAGGTACGTAAAAATAATGAAAAACTTTGGTACCTATAAGAGAGGGTAGTAAGATGAATAAGAAAAATATTTTAATTATAGGATTACTTATAGTAGTAATAGTAGGAGTATTTATTTTTGGTAATAAGGGAGAGCCTACTGATAGTGAAAAATTTAAAAAAGAATATGAGGCTTTAAATACAGAGAAAACTGATTCTGGTAAGTCTTATAGAGAGTTAAGTATTTCTAAAAAGAATCCAATAGTTTATTCTACTGCAGAAGATATTGTTAAAAGAATAGATAATAAAGAGACTTTTATAGTTTACTTTGGATTTAGTAAATGTCCATGGTGTAGAAGTATATTACCTACTATGTTTGAAGTAGCTAAAGATTTAGATATAGATACAATATACTATGTAGATGTCTTAGATATTAGAGATACTAAAGAATATAAAGATGAAGAAATAGTTACTACAAAAGAAGGTACTTCTGGATATAATGATTTACTTAATAGATTAGAGAATGTACTTGATATATATAAATTAGTAGATAATGAAGGCAATCAAATAGAGACTGACTATAAAAGAATTTATGCTCCTAATATAGTAGCAATTGTATCAGGTAAAGCAGAGAGTATGACTACTGGTATTTCTGATAAGCAAGACGATGCTTATATGGAGATTACTGATGATATGAAAAAAGAAATGTATAATAAGATTAAATGTACAATGGAATGTGTTAGCTTAAAAGCTACAGTTTGTGAAAAGAAGGATGCTTGCTAATGAAAAGAATAAAATTAATAGTGGTTGGATTATTAAGTATATTATTAATGACTGGTTGCACTGCTAGTGGTTATATTGAAAATGGTAAATACTATAATGAAGATGTTTATTATAAAGTTAGTGGAGAAGATATAGAATATATTGATAATGCTAATTATATAGAAGCTTATGGTACTTATACTGAGAGTAATGGTATTATTACAGTTACTTATACTTTTAGAAATGAAATAGATAAAAATAGTGATGAGTATGGTAATGTAATACCTTATCAAAGAGTTGATACTTTACATTTAGAAGATGGTAAATTAATATTAGATAAAACTTCTATAGATGGAGTAAATACAGATATAAATAAAACTTTTATTATGAAATAAATACTAATTATATTAGTATTTTTTCTTTGTAAAAAATAAGATATATTGTATAATGATTGTGGGAGAAATGACTTATGAATGATACACTATTTTTAAATACAATTGGATTTTTAAGAGATTATAAGAAATAGATGAATGCTTTAAAAGAATTATATAAGTCTATTAATACTCCTGAAGAACTATTAGAGTTTATGAAAAATAATATTAAATTTGGTTTATATGGTACTAATAAGAAATTATATGATACATCAGATTTAGATGCTTTTGAACTTGCTAATGATATATATTGGAATTTATCTAGTCCTATTAATACATTAAAGACACATTATGGACAGATAATAGATCAAGTAGAATTAGAAAGAGATTGGTTTACTAAAAATAATTATGAATGTAAAACATTATATATTACTTTTTTAGTAGATAGTATTAATTCATATCCAACACATGCTTATCTTGCATATAAAGATAAAGACAAATGGTGTTGGTTTGAAGCTTGTGATAAAGCTAATTTTGGTATTCATAAATATGATTCTTTAGAAGAGTTAATTACTGATCAAATGGAGAAACATGTAAGATATGCAGAAAAGTTTAATCCACTTGATGATAGTACTTTAGATTATTTACATATATTTGATTATAAAAAACCTAAATATGATATTAATAGAAAAGAATTTATGAAATTTATATTAAATAGTAGTGAGGTACCTATAGTTGAATAAGTATTATATTTATATTATTAGATGTAGTGATAATTCTTTATATACTGGTATTACTACTGATATAGATAGAAGAATGATGGAACATAAAACTAAATCTAAATTAGGAGCTAAATATACTAAGAATCATGATTTTTTGAGATTAGAAATATATTTTATGACTTCTAGTAGAAGTTTAGCTAGTAAGTTAGAATATCATATTAAAAGACTAAGTAAAGTAGATAAAGAGAAGATAATTACTAGTGAAAGTTTAAATATATTAAGTGATAAATTGGATATAAATAATTATGTAAAGGTAGGTTAACTACTTTTATTTTTTTATCTTAACAAGAACAGATGTTCGTGTTATAATTAATTTGGTGATGGTATGAGGACTTATATTTGTATTGATTTAAAGAGTTTTTTTGCATCAGTTGAGTGTGTTGAGAGAGGATTAGATTCTATGAAGACTAATTTAGTTGTAGCTGATCCTACTAGAGGTAAAGGGGCTATTTGTCTTGCGGTATCTCCTCATATGAAAGAGTTAGGTGTTAAGAATAGATGTCGTATATTTGAGATACCTGAAGATATTGATTATATTACTGCGATGCCTAGAATGAAGAAATATATAGAGTATTCTGCTAATATATATGGAATTTATTTAAAATATATATCTAGTGAAGATATACATGTATATTCTATTGATGAAGTATTTATGGATGTAACTAATTATTTAAAATTATATAAAAAGTCTAGTACTGATTTAGCTATTACTATAATGGAAGATATATATAATACTTATGGTATTAGAGCTACTGCTGGTATTGGGAGTAATTTATATTTAGCTAAAATAGCTTTAGATATACTTGCTAAACATTCTCCTAATTTTATTGGAGTACTTGATGAAGATAGTTATAAAGAAAAATTATGGTTTCATGAACCTTTAAGTGATTTTTGGGGTATAGGTAGAGGAATAGAAGCTAGACTTAGAAGATTAAATATACATAATATGTATGAAATATCTATACATGATGAATTAGAATTATTTAGAGAGTTTGGTATTAATGCTAGACTTATAATAGATCATTCTAAAGGTATTGAACCTACTACTATTAGTGAGATTAAACATTATAAACCTAAGAGTAAATCTCTTTCTACTAGTCAGATATTATTTACTGACTATAAGATGGAAGATGCTAAGAAAGTATTAATAGAGATGTTAGATGTAATGTATCTAGAACTAGTTAAAATAGAGAAGTTAACTACATGTATTAGTTTTTATGTTGGATATTCTAAAGATATAATTAGACCTTTATCTATTAGTAAGAGAATAGATCCTACTGATAGTTTTCAAGTATTATTAAAAATATTAATAAAAGAATATGATTTAAATGTGTCTAAAAATCATTTAATTAGAAGATTAGGTATATCATTATCAGGATTTATAGATAGTGGAGTACAATTAAATTTATTTGATAATAATACTAATAATGATGAGAAGATTGGGAATACTATTAATAATATAAAAGATAAATATGGTAAGAATTATTTAGTAAGAGGAGTTAGTCTTACTGATAAGGCTACTGCTATTAAGAGAAATAAATTAATAGGAGGACATAATGCAGAATGATAGATTAGATAGAGCAAAACAATTTATGCCTTTTGATGCTTTAAAAGGATTTAGAGAAGCTATTAGAAGTAAAGAAATACAAGTAGAGGGTAAAACTACTATTGATGAAGATAATGCTACTAATATAAATAATATATTAAATAAATTAAAAGTCGGTTTAAGAATAGAAATAACTTATTATGAAGAATATAAATATATTACTAAGATTATCGATATAAAAAAATTATCTTTCCAATCAGGAAAGATAATTATTAATAACAATATATTTTATTTTGATGATTTAAAAGATATTAAAATTCTTGACTAGATTTTAATCCTTCATCTAAAGTAATCTTTTCTTCTAAGTGATTCTTTAATGTTTCTGTTGGATTAGTATATAAGTATATGAATGAAGCTTCTCCTGTATTAGTATTTGTATATACTGCTTCATTAGTATTCATATATGTAGTTATTGTAATACCATTATTGAAATCTATAATATAATCAGTATCAATTAAAGCTTCTGTATTAGATTTTAATTTTACATATCTAAATGCATCAACTATTTCTTTTACTTCATTTTTATCAGTAAAAGTAGCTTGTCCTATTTCTTTATTACTAATACTTAGTGTATTAGTTTTTATTTGTTCTTGTTTTTTATTAACGTTATTAAATACTATATCTGATACTGCATCAAATAATTCAGTAGTTATATCTATTTTATAAAAGTTTTTATTATCTTTAGTATATATACCTTCTTCTTGATCAAAGAATACTACTTCGTCACCTATAGTTAATTCATATTCACCAGCAACTCCGGTACTTTCTATATTCTTATCTAATATAAAAGTATTATTATTAATAGCTTTCTTTAGTCCTTTTAATTCTTCTTTAGTAGGAGTAATAGTAACTATATCTAAATATGGTTCTTTAGAATTTCTTTGTTCTACTGTAGTTACTCCTAAACCATAGGCATATCTTATAGTTATATTATTACTTGAACTAAAGTGATGTTTTTTTACATTGTTTTTAGTTATATATTTAATACATGGTACTGCTATTATGATTATTATAAGTAGAGCTATTAAAGTATATATAAGTGATTTATTCTTTTTCTTCATTTCGACACCTTCCTATACTCTTAAGTATAACACAATAGATTTAAAAAAAGAAGTTTGTCATATAAAATAATTATTGCTATAATGAGTTAGGTAGGAGAGAATTATGAAATTATTAGATGGTAAATTAGTTAAAAAAGAAATTTTAAAAAGAATAAAAAAAGAGGTAGAGGAATTAGATAGAAAACCAGGCTTATGTGTTATACAAGTAGGAGAAGATCCTGCTAGTTGTGTATATGTAAATCAAAAGAGTAAGATGGCTTTAGAATTAGGATATAAGTTTAAACATATTAAGTTAGATAAAGATGTAGAACAAGAAAAATTAGAAGAAGTTATTATTAAACTTAATAGAGATAAGAGTATAGATGGAATACTTGTACAAATGCCTCTTCCTAAACATTTGGATACTAAGAAAATACAAAATCTAATTAGAGATGATAAAGATGTAGATGGTTTAAGTGATATTAATGCTGGAAGACTTGTACATAATGTAGATTGTCTTATGCCTTGTACTCCTAAAGGTATTATGGATATACTTAAACACTATAAGATAGATGTAGAGGGTAAGAATGTTGTAATAGTAGGTAGAAGTGATTTAGTAGGTAAACCTCTTGCTTCTATGATGATAAATAGTCATGCTACTGTTACTTTATGTCATTCTAGAACTAAGAATCTTGAAAAGATTACTAAGAAAGCTGATATTTTAGTAGCAGCTGTTGGTAAGAAAGATATTATTACTAAAGATATGGTTAAAAATAGAGTAATAGTGGTAGATGTAGGAATAAATAGAGTAGATGGTAAATTATATGGAGATGTAGATTTTACTAATGTAAGTACTAAAGCTAGTTATATTACACCCGTTCCTGGAGGAGTAGGACAAATGACTGTTGCTGAGTTAGGAGAAAATGTATTAAAAGCTTATAAGGAACATGAAAAGAATTCTTAGAATTCTTTTTTATTGAATTAAAAAAGATAATATTATAAAATTATGTTAGTATAGAGGGATAATATGAATGATAGTATAAGAAATGAAAAGAAATATCAAAGAAAACATAGAGAAATTTATTTAGTAGTATTATTACTACTATTTATTAGTGTTGGTTTTTCTTATTTAACAACTCAGTTAGATATTATTGGTAATACTAGTATTAGTAAACAAAGTTGGAATGTATATTTTAGTAATCCTTCTGTTAATCAGACCGCTATCATTACTGGTACTAGTGATAGATTAGTTAAGGATAGAGGTAGTGTTAATATTAGAAATAATTCTAATAACTTAATAGTAGATTTTAATGCTACTTTAGAATATCCTGGAGATTATTATGAATTTACTGTACCTATATATAATAAGGGTACTATTGATGCAATGATAGCTGAATCTGGTATTACAAGTACTTATACTAATAATGATTTAGTTATTTATACTATTGAGTATGCTGATGGTACTGGTTCATCTAAAGTAATATCTGAGAAAGATGGTTTACATGCGAAAAAAAAGATTTTCATTAAAGTAAGGGTAGAGTATAAGAAAGATGTAACTAATGATCAAGTTAATAATATGGCTTCTGGTGGAGTAAATATTTCTTCTTCTTATTCTATTAATTATGTTCAAGCAGATAATACTGCTAATTATAAGAGTTTTGAAAGTAGTATTGGGCCACATTCTGGTGATTAATTAGATATTTTATATAAATTTACACCTATTTAGAATATTAATATTGATTTATATTTTCTTTCAAGTTAAAATTAAAGTAGCATAGAGAGGGAGAATTAAAATGAACGAGAATATTAAGAACGAGAAAAAGTATCAAAGAAAACATAGAGAAATTTATTTAGTTTTATTACTATTATTAGCTATCAGTGTTGGGTTCTCTTATTTAACAACTCAGTTAGATATCATAGGTAATACTACTGTTACTAAACAAAGTTGGAATATACATTTTGGTAATCCTACTGAGACTACTGGTAATATTACTGGAACTAATAGAGCTATAGCTGATAGAGGAAATGTTGCTTTAAAGAGTGGTACTACTTTAGAAGTAGATTTTACAGCTACATTAGACTACCCTGGAGATTATTATGAATTCACTGTACCTGTAATAAATGCTGGTTCAATTGATGCAATGATTGATACTGCTGGTATTACTAATATATTAAATCCAACTAGTGATTTAATTACTTATTCAGTAACTTATGCTGATGGTACAACTGATCAAACTAAAGCTATTGCTGTTGGTGATGGTTTACATGCAGGTAAGAATAATTTAGTAAAAGTAAGAATAGAATATAAGAAAGATGTTACAAATGATCAGGTTAATAATATGGCTGCTGGTGGATTATCTATTTCATCAACATATTCAATGACATTCGTTCAAGCTACTAATGCTGCTAATTATAAATCTTTTGAAAGAAACAATTCTTAATATTTTAAACACATCAATTTGATGTGTTTTTTTGTTTGATTTAATGATATAATATGTAGAGTAGTAATTAAGATTATGAAATAAAGTGAGGTATATAAATGGATTATTATTTAATAAGTTATGGTTTAATGTTTTTAGCACTTATTATTACTTTAGGTGCTCAAGCATATGTTAATTCTTCATATAATAAATATAAAAGAGTTAATAATAATAGAAATATTACAGGAGCACAAGCTGCAAGAAGAGTTCTTGATAAGAATGGTTTAAATGATATTAAAATTCAAGAAGTAGTTGGATTTTTAACTGATCATTATGATCCTACAAATAAAGTAATAAGATTATCTAGTGATATATATAATGGTAGTAGTGTTGCTGGTGTTGCGGTAGCATGTCATGAATGTGGCCATGCTATACAAGATAAAGAAGGTTATTTAATGTTAAAGATAAGACATGCATTAGTACCTTTTGTTAATATATCTTCATATGCTGGATATATAGCTATTGCTATTGGAGTATTCTTTAGTTTTGTAGATTTAATATGGTTAGGTATATTATGTGAATGTGTTATATTACTGTTCCAATTAGTTACTTTACCCGTTGAATTTGATGCATCTAAAAGAGCATTACAACAAATAGAACAAGAAGCTATACTTGAAGGTAGTGAATTTAAGGGTGGTAAGAAAGTACTTACTGCGGCTGCACTTACTTATGTTGCTAGTGTTGCTTCTACATTACTAGAAATATTAAGATTAATTCTTTTATTTACTAGAAGGAGAGATGATTAATATTAACTACAATGATTTATTCGATAAAGAACAATTAAAAAAGAATGCTAATCAAGCCCTTAAAGATAAGGGCTTTGATGAGTTAAATAGAGTATTATTAGTACTTATAATAATAGGACTAATAATAGATATATTCTTTAAAATAATGATTATAGGTATTTTAGATATTTTATTTATAATTATATTTTTATTAAGAATATTTGATAAAAATACATATAGAAGAGTTAAACAAAATAGAATATTTATAGAGTTTATTAGTATTTTTAAAGAACCTTTTAGAAAGATAGTAAGATTCTTTAAGAAAAATAGTAAACCTAAAAGTAATAAAAATAATATATATAAAAAGTGTCCTAAGTGTGGATTAACTTTAAAATTACCATTACCTAAGAAAAGAGGAATAAAGCATACTACATGTCCTGATTGTGGTACTAGATTTGGTTTCTTAGCTTTAAAAGTTAGAAAGGATAGATAATATGATTAAATTATTTAAAAACTTTACTAAAAAAGATTTATTAATAATACTTTGTGTAATTATTATAATAGTATTTTCAATATTCTTAGATTTAAGAATGCCTGAATATATGAGTGAGATTACTAAATTAGTACAAACATCTGATAGTACTATGAATGATATTTTAGTTGCGGGAGCTAAGATGTTAGTGTGTTGTGTAGGCAGTTTAGTATGTACTATAGTAGTAGGATATTTTACTTCACTTTTATCTGCTAGATTTTCTAGAAGTATTAGAAGAAAAATATTCTTAAAAGTAGAAGATTTTGGTATTGCTGAAATAAAGAAGTTTCAAACTAGTAGTTTAATTACTAGAACTACTAATGATGTTACTCAAATGGAAATGTTACTTAGTATGGGATTGCAAATGATGATTAAAGCTCCTATAATGGCTTGTTGGGCTTTACTTAAAATATTAGGTAAGAGTAAAGATTTAAGTTTAATTACAGGACTCGGTGTAATTATAATTGTTTGTACTAATATGTTTATTATACTTAGTGTTACTCCTAGATTTAAAAGAATGCAGAAACTTACTGATAAAGTAAATGGTGTTACTAGAGAGAATCTTACTGGTATTAGAGTAATTCGTGCGTTTAATGCAGAAAAGTTTCAACAAGATAGATTTGAAAGTGTAAATGAAGATTTAACTAAAACACAACTTGCTAATCATTTAACATTTGCGATTATGGATCCTATGATGAAATTTGTTATGCACTTTCAACAATTAGGTATTTATGTAGTAGGTGCATTCCTAATAATGAATTTAGGTATGGTAGATAAGATTAATATGTTTAGTAATATGGTTGTATTTAGTAGTTATGGATTACAAGTAATTATTTCATTCTTACTACTTACAATGA
>JAUNMV010000032.1:0-3149 GCA_030531695.1 Bacilli bacterium
ATCTTTATCAGTAACAAAGAATTCTAATATTATTAGAAAAGATGCATCTATTAGTGATAGAAAGAATATGTTATTCGCATCTACTAATGTAGTTACAGGTAGATGTATTGGTATAGTAACAAGTACAGGATTAGATACTGAAATAGGAAAGATTGCCGATAAGATTAATAATACTAAAGAAGAAAAATCTCCTCTTACAATTAGAGTAGAAAAGTTCTCTAAACAAATAAGTGCTTTAATTGTAGTAGTCGCAGTAATAATAACTATATTGTTATTCTCAAAAGGAGTATCTTCACATGAAATATTCTTATCTGTAATAGCTTTATCAGTATCAGCTATGCCAGAAGGATTACCTTTAGCTTTAACTATGGCTTTAACTATCGCATCTAATAAGATGAGTAAGAAAAATGTTATAGCTAAAAAACTATATTCAATAGAATCATTAGGTAGTTGTACAGTAATAGCTTCTGATAAAACAGGAACACTTACAGTCAATGAACAAACAGCTAAAAAAATAGTTCTACCAGATAATACAGAATATTTAATATCTGGAGTAGGTTATGATAATAGAGGAACAATTACTGGTACTAATCTAGAAAAAGCTAAATATATTGCTAAGTTAGGAGCAATTAATAATGAAGCTATGTATACAGATAATAAGTATGTAGGAGATTCAATTGATATAGCATTTAAAGTATTAGCTAAGAAAGCAAAAGCAGAATACGATGAGAAGAGTATAATTAGTAGTATTCCATATGAATCAGAAAATAAATACTCAGCATGTTTTTATAAAGAGAAAAATAAAACATATTGTACAGTAAAGGGTTCAATAGAAAAAGTATTATCATTCTGTGGTAAGACTAATGTAAGTAAAGTAATCGCTCAAAATGAGGCCCTTGCTAGTGATGGATATCGTGTTATTGCTATTGCAGTAGGAGAAGTAAAAGAACAAGATAAATATACAGAAGATGATATTAATAAACTAACATTTGTAGGATTAGTTGCCTTTATAGATCCAATTAGAAAAGAAGTAGTTAAATCTATTAAAGAATGTACAAACGCTGGTATAAAAGTATTAATGATTACAGGAGATCATCCACTAACAGCATGTAGTATAGCTAAAGAATTAAAACTAGTTAACAGTATGGATGAAGTAACTACAGGTGATGAAGTATCTAAATATTTAGGTATGGGTGATAAAGAATTTGATAACTTTGTAAAAACTAAAAAAGTATTCAGTAGAGTAACTCCTCTTCAAAAATTAGAAATAGTAGAATCATTAAAGAGAATGGGTGAGTTCGTAGCTGTAACAGGAGATGGAGTAAATGATGCTCCAGCTCTTAGAAGTGCTAATATCGGTGTTGCTATGGGTAGTGGAACAGATGTTGCTAAAGAAACAGCTAAAATGATAGTAGTCGATGATAACTTTACTTCAATAGTTGCTAGTATTAAAGAAGGAAGAATTGCTTATTCTAATATTAGAAAGATTACATATTTCTTAATATCTTGTGGTCTAGCAGAAATACTATTCTTCTTACTTGCTTTAGCATTTGATTTACCAACACCATTAGTTGCTATACAACTACTTTGGTTAAATGTAGTAACAGATGGTATACAAGATATATCTTTATCATTTGAACAAGGTGAAAAAGATGTAATGAAAGATAACCCTAGAGATCCTAAAGAATCATTATTTGATAAAGAATTAGCAAAAGAAATCTTATTGTCAGGTACATTTATAGGATTACTAATATTTGGATTATTCTACTATATGATTAATGTATTACATGTAGATTTACTAATCGCAAGAGGATATACTATGGCTTTAATGGTATTTATTCAAAATACTCATGTATTCAATTGTCGAAGTGAAAAACATTCTATATTCTCTAAAGAAGTAATATTTAATCCAGTAGTATTAGTAGGAGTATTAGGGTCTGTCTTATTACAAATAATAGTAATGGAAGTACCATTCTTATCTAGAGTCTTAAAAGTATCACAAGTACCTTATCCACATATGCTTATTCTATTATTAGTAGCCTTATCAGTAATACTAGTAATGGAATTATATAAGAGGATAAGATTTAATAAAAACTAAGAGAATCTTAATTTAAGATTCTTTTTTAATGTCTACTCGTGATATAATACCAATAGAGGAGGAATACAATTTGATAACAAAAAGAAATGACGAAACAGAAATTAATCAATCTAAGATAGTAGATCAAATAAGATGTATCGGTATCGATATGATAGATGAAGCTAAATCAGGTCATCCTGGAATTGTTTTAGGTGCAGCACCAATTATTTATACAGTATATGCTCATCACTTAAGATTTGATCCTACTAATCCAAAGTTTTTTGGAAGAGATAGATTTGTTATGAGTGCAGGACATGGATCAGCACTTTTATATTCAACATTATATATGGCGGGTTTTGATTTAGATGTTGAAGATTTAAGAGAATTTAGAAAATTAGGTTCTAAGACTCCAGGACATCCTGAATATGGAGTAACTCCAGGAGTAGATATGTCTACAGGTCCATTAGGACAAGGTATAGCAACAGCTGTAGGTATGGCTTTAGCAGAATCTAAACAAGAAAATATTTTTAATACAGAAGATAATAAAGTAATAGATTACTATACTTATGTTTTAGCAGGAGATGGAGATTTAATGGAAGGTGTTTCTTATGAAGCAGCATCTCTTGCCGGAAGTTTAAAATTAAATAAATTAATTGTTTTATATGACTCAAATAGTGTATGTTTAGATGGTCCAACAGATAAAACATTTAATGAAAATATTTCAATGCGTTTTATTTCTCAAGGATGGAATGTTATTACAGTAACAGATGGAGAGAATGTAGCTTCTATTGATGAAGCAATTAATGAAGCAAAGAAAAGTACTGATAAGCCAACATTAATAGAAGTAAAAACAACTATAGGTAAATATTCTAAACTGCAAGGAACAAATAAAGTACATGGTACTCCATTAGAAAAAGAAGATATTAGTCATATTAAAGAAGTATTAAAGATAAGAGATATTCCATTTACTATTTCTAAAAATGCCGTAGATGATATGAGATATTTAATTAATAATAGATGTGCTAATCTAATTACTGATTTTGCTTCTAAAGTAGAAAAATTACCTAAAGCT
>JAUNMV010000032.1:3159-16860 GCA_030531695.1 Bacilli bacterium
TATTAGAATTCTTTAGTGGAGAAGACAAATCAGTAAAATTAAATGATTTAATCTACGAACCTAATGAAGATAATAAAGAATCTACTAGAGTAACATCTGGTAAAGTATTAAATTCTCTAGTACCAAATCATGAAGAATTATTTGGTGGTAGTGCAGATTTATTTGGAGCTAATAAAACTTATGTAGAAAAAGTAGGAGATTTTTCAAGCGAAAATAGAAGTGGTAAAAATATCTTCTTTGGAGTAAGAGAACATGCTATGGGAGCTATTATGAACGGTTTAGCTCTATGTGGTTTTAGACCATACGGATCTACATTCTTAAGTTTCTCTGATTATTTAAAACCAGCAATTAGAATGGCTTGTATGATGAATTTACCAGTAGTATATATATTTACACATGACTCAATCAGTGTAGGAGAAGATGGTCCTACTCATCAACCTATAGAGCAATTAAATATGTTAAGAGAAATGCCTAACTTAGAAGTATATAGACCAGCTGATGCGAATGAAGTTATAGGTTCATATAAACAAGCTCTTATGAATAATAAACCTAGTGTAATCATATGTTCTAGAAATACTACTCCAATACTTGAACTAACAAAAGTAAATGAAGTAGAAAAAGGTGGTTATATTGCTTATGAACCAATAAAGAAACCAGATGGAATAATTATATCTAGTGGAGAAGATGTTCATACAGCTTTAGAAGTAGCTAAAAATTTAGCAGTAAAAGATATTCAAATTAGAGTAGTATCAATGCCTAATTTAATTAACTTCTTAAAACAAGATGAAGAATATATAGAAAGTGTCTTACCAGTAGAAGTAAGAAAAATAGTATTTGAAGCATCTACTAGTTACATATGGTCTAGATTAGTATTTAATTCTAAATATATAATTGGATTAGATGAATATGGACTAAGTGGATCTAAAAATGATATTTATAAACATTATGGTTTTGATACAGAATCATTAGAAAGAAAAGTGGAATCTCTACTTAAATAGACAATAATAGACTCTAAATACTTATATTATCTTAATAGGTGATAAGTATGAGAGTCTATTTTATTTTTGATATAAAAGAAGAATATAGAATTAAATATAAAGAAAGTAGTATCTTTAATTTATTAAAGAGTATTTATTATTTAAAGAATAAAGATTATAAGTATGCATATAATATATTAAGTACATTTACTAATAGAATAGATGCCTATAAATTAAATATAGATATATTTGTAAAACTACATAGAGAATATCCTTATTCTAATAGAGATAATATTCATTATTATAATTCTTTATATAAAGATGAAATAAGCAGAATGATAATTAAAAATACTTATATAAAACTAGAGTTAGAACAAGATTCATCATCATTCTTTAATATATTAAAAAAGTATTCAAATAATTACTTTGTATGTGATTTTAATAGATTAAAGTACTTTTATATTTGCGTTTTTTGACTATTTTAGTTAAAATATAACCTGAGGAGATGAAATAATGTTACACGATATATTATTAGTATTAGTAGGTATCGTAATTGGTGCCGTAGTTGGTTTCTTTTTAGCAAAACATTTTATGCAAAAATATATTAAAGATAATCCTCCAATAAATGAAGATATGATTAAAACTTTAATGATGCAAATGGGAAGAAAACCAAATCAAAAACAAATCAATCAAATGATGAAAGCAATGAGTAAATATCAATAGATATTTACTTATTTTTTTGTTATAATATGGGGGAGTTGGTGATACTATGAAAGATTTTAAAGAAAAGTTAGCTTTAGTTCCTACATTACCGGGTAGTTATCAAATGAAGAATAAAGATGGGGTCATTATATATGTAGGTAAAGCTAAAAACTTACAAAGAAGATTAAGAAGTTATTTCACAAGAACAGTTACAGGTAAGACTAAAATGTTAGTTGAAGATATAGACGATTTTGACTATATTGTAACTTCTTCTGAATTAGAAAGTTTAATACTAGAAATAACATTAATAAAGAAATATGATCCAAAATATAATATTTTACTAAGAGATGATAAAACATACCCATATATAGAATTAACTAATGAAAAATTTCCAGTAGTAAGACTTGTTAGAAATACTAAAAGGAAAAAGATTAAGAATCATCTATATGGACCATATCCTAATGCTACAGCTGCTAGAAAAACAGTAAATATCATTAATAGATTATATCCATTACGTAAATGTGAAAGATTAGGTAAAGATTTATGTCTTTATTATCATATACATGAATGTTTAGGATATTGCAAAAAAGAAGTAGATAAAGAAGTAATAGAAGATATGAAGAAAGATATAATTACTTTCTTAAAAGGAGACTCTTCTAAAGTGGTAGAAAAGATAAATATAGAGATGGAAAAAGCTTCTATTTCTATGAATTATGAGCGAGCAATTGAGTTACGTGATATGTTAAATGATATTAATACAACTTTAGTAAAACAAAAGATAGATCTTAATAATAATGATAGTTTTGATTTAGTAAATTACTATCAAGATAATAATTATTTATCTATAGAAATATTCTTTATAAGAGATGGATTATTATTTGGTAGACATAATGAAATAATACCTACATTAGGTAATGCAGAAGATGAAGTAGTAGAGTATTTAATTAAATTCTATGATAAGGGAGTAATAATACCTAAATCATTATATGTACCATTAGAATTAGATGAAGAATTAATATCTAAATATTTTGATATAAAAGTAGTTAAACCACAAAAAGGTAAGATGAAAGAATTAATGAATTTAGCTCTAGATAATGCTAAAGAACAAATGGATTTACAAGAAGAAACTCTTAAAAAAGATGATGATGAAAGAGTAAAAGCTATAAATGAATTAAGTAATCTTTTAGGTGGTATAAAAGTATCACGTATGGAAACATTTGATAACTCACATTTATTTGGTACATTCTATGTAGGTGGTATGGTAGTATTTGATGATTTTCTACCACTAAAAGATGAATATAGAAAATATAAGATAAGTGTCGATGTAAAAGATGATTTAGGAGCTATGAGAGAAGTACTTTATAGAAGATATTATAAAGTATTAATGGAAAATCTAACTAAACCAGATTTAATAGTGATGGATGGTGGTCAAACTCAAATAGAAGTTTGTAAAGAAATAATATCTTCATTAGGTTTAAATATACCAATAATTGGCTTAGTAAAGGATGATAAACATAGAACAAGTCATATAATGAATGAGAATTTTGAATTATTAGACGTCAAAAAAGATAGTAATTTATTCTTGTTCTTAACTAGATTACAAGATGAAGTACATAGATATGCAATTACATATCATAGAAATATTAAATCTAAAGGTTCACTTGCTTCAGTACTAGATATGGCTCCCGGAGTAGGAGAAGTTAGAAGAAAAGAATTATTAAAGAAATTTGGTTCCCTAAAAAGATTAAAAGAAGCAACTATAGAAGAGTTAAGTGAAATAGTACCAAAAGATGTAGCTGAAAGCCTATTTATCTTTCTAAGTGAAATGTAGTATAATTAACTTAGGATGGTGAATAGAATGAAGAAAAAAAATAAGGGTTTTACAATGGTTGAATTATTAGCAGTTATTACTATAATGGGAATACTAACAGCATTAGCAGTTCCTGCAGTAGTAAAGCATATTGCTAAGAGTAGAAATACATCTTTTGATACAATGCTAAAGTCAACATATGAAGCAGCAGAAAACTATATGATGGATAATAATATATTATTACATAGTGGAGATCCAGATTATCCAATACTAATTAAGGATTTAGTAGATAACCAATATCTAGAAGCATTAATAGATCCAGTTGGTAATGGAGGTAGATGTGATACAAATTCTAATAGTAAAGTACTTGTAGCATATGACTCAGCAACAGCTGGTGGATTAGTAAATTATAAGTTTAAAGTAAAAATCGTATGTCCATCAAAAACAT
Organism: Bacilli bacterium; assembly: GCA_030531695.1. Classification (GTDB taxonomy): domain Bacteria; phylum Bacillota_I; class Bacilli_A; order RF39; family UBA660; genus RUG14891. The sequence continues at coordinate 7,097 of JAUNMV010000032.1, forward strand.
TAGAAAAAACATTCCCTGAATAAGATAACATGAGGTTGTGATAAGATGAGTAAAATTCAAGTAATGGATGAAGTACTAGCCAACAAGATAGCGGCAGGAGAAGTAGTAGAAAAATGTATGAATGTCGTAAAAGAGCTAGTAGAAAATTCAATAGATGCAAAAGCTACTGAAATATCCATAAAATTAATAGACTCAGGTGTAAAAGAAATAGAAGTAACAGATAATGGTATAGGAATGGATGAAGAAGATGCTAAAATGGCATTTCTTCGTCATGCAACTTCTAAATTAAAGAGTGTAGATGATTTATTTTATATAGAATCATTAGGATTTAGAGGTGAAGCACTTCCATCAATTGCTAGTGTATCTAACGTAACATTAAAAACAAGTAATGGTGAAATCGGTACACAAGTTAATATAAATGGAGGAAAAGACCTAAAAGTAGAAAGATCTGACCTTCAAGTAGGTACTAGAATTACTGTAAGAGACTTATTCTACAATACACCTGTAAGATTAAAATACTTAAAGAATCTATATACAGAGCTAGCTAACATAGTAGAGTATGTTAATAAGATGGCTCTATCTTATCCAGAAATAAAATTTACATTAATTAATAATGATAAAGTACTATTATCAACTGATGGTAATGGAGATTTATTAAAAGTAATATATGAAATATATGGTATCAGTGTAGCTAAGAAAATGATTCCTGTAGAAGGAGAAAATGATGATTACTATATAAGTGGTTATATATCATATCCAGAAATTACTAAGAGTAATAGAAATTCAATTACTACATTAGTAAATGGAAGAGTAATTAAAAATAATGAATTAAATAAATTAATAGTAGATTGCTATCATACATATATACATAAAGATAGATATCCAATAATAGTACTAAATATAGACGTAGATCCAATATTAGTAGATATAAATATACATCCTACTAAAATGGACATAAAATTCTCTAAAATGGATACATTAAAAGAATTAATAGAGAATATTATTACAAAGAGATTAGAAGAAATAACTTTAATACCAGATGCATCTACTCGTAGTTTAGAAGCAATCAATGAGGTAAGACATCAAATTAATTTAAATATAGATGAAGATATAACAGAAAAGAAAGAAGAATCTGATAAAAAGTATGAAGAAATGCAACTAGATTTTGATGTTCAAGAAGAGAAAGTAGAATTAGAAAAGAAACTTGATGCGATTGAACCTGAAGAAATAGTTGATGTTAAAACAGATTATAATCGTATTAAGAAAATGTATCCTAAGACAGTATTATTTATGACTTATATTGTTGCTGAAAATGATGATGGTATGTATTTAATAGACCAACATGCCGCAGCAGAAAGAATAAATTATGAAAAAATACTAAAACAAATGAAAGAAAAACCAATACTAGTAGATTTATTAGTACCAATTAAAATAGAATTAAGAAATGATGAATTTATTATCTTAAAAACTCATTTTGATATTCTAGAACAATATGGTTTTACAGTAGAGGAATTTGGTTTTAATAGTATTATTATTAGAACTCATCCTAGTTGGGTACCAGATGATAGAGCAGAAGATATAACACGAAAAATAGTAGATATCTTATGTGATAAAGGAAAATTTGATTTTGATCAATTTATATGGAGAATGGCTGCAACAACAGCTTGTCGTATGTCAGTAATGGCAGGAGATTATATCTCACAAGAAGATCAAGAATGGATATTAGATAACATCAGAAAATGTGAAAATCCATTTACTTGTCCTCATGGCAGACCAACCATAATAACTTATACAAGATATGAATTAGAGAGGTTATTCAAGCGTCAACTTGATTAATCTCTTATTTTGTGGTATAATATGTTAACAATTGGGGGTGCTATGTGTCATGCAAGATATTATTGTTATAGTTGGGCCTACAGGAGTAGGTAAGACAAAACTAAGTATCGAGTTAGCAAAAAAACTAGATGCAGAAATCATCAATGGTGACTCAGTATCAATCTATAAAAGATTAGATATCGGTAGTGCTAAGCCTTCAATTGAAGAAAGAGAAGGAATACCACATCATTTAATAGATATAAGAGATGTAGATGAAGAATATAATGTCTTTGAATATCAACGTGATGTAAGAAAATTAATAGAAGATATTACTTCTCGAGGTAAAAGAGTAATCATAGTAGGGGGAACAGGGCTATATATCAAAGCTGCTCTATATGATTATAATTTTACAGAGATAAATGGTACTGATAATACCTATGATGATCTCACAAATGAAGAAATTTACGATAAAATAAAAGTCTATACTGATAATATAGACATTCATATTAATAATCGTAAGAGATTAGTAAGACTTCTTAATAAGTATGAAAATAAAGAAGTAATTACTACAAACAAAGATAAGTTGCTATATAATATTATAACTATCGGATTAACTACAGATAGAGATTTTTTATATGAAAGAATAAACAAAAGAGTAGACAAGATGGTTGCAAATGGTCTACTTGAAGAGATTAATTCTCTAAAAGAATATTATAACAAATCTAGAATATTAAATTCTGGAATAGGATACAAAGAATTTTATGATTATTTATTTAACGGGCAAAGTCTAGATATTACTCTAGATAAGATTAAACAAGATTCAAGAAGATATGCTAAGAGACAGTATACATTCTTTAATCATCAGTTTGATACAAATTGGTTTAATGTAGATTTTAATAATTTTAATAATACTATTGAAGAGGTATATAAATTTATCAAAAAGTAGGTGATAATATGGATATAGATGCTTTCTTAAATAATTTAAGAGATAGAAGTATCGTAGATAAAGGTATCACTATAAGAAAAAACGAATTAAGTAAGGCATTTAATGGTGATACTATCCCAACACTTGATGAATATTCTGCTATGACAGTGGAATTACTAAAATTATCGATAGATGAAAGAAAATATTATAAAGATTTCTATGAAAAATTAATAGAAAAGCATGATGCTTCATTAATATTTAATGCTGTTGATGATAATGGTAAAAAAGAAAAATATCAATTTAATAAATTTGAAATATTAGACGCTATGGAATGGGCAATAAAAAATAATAGACTTCCAATGTCAGAATTAGAAAAATATAAACTATTAAAAATGAGTGTAGAATTTAATAAGTTTATAGAAAAATATCAAAATGAGAAGACATGTACTATTATTGAAGGTAAATTCGTAACTGTTCCGGCATCATCATTCATAGAATTAATGACTATGAATTCTAAAGAATTAGCTGAAGTAATTAAAAAAGATAAATATAAAGATCAAAAACTAGATTATATTGTTTATGCATTAGATGATTTCTTAGAACATAAAAAAATATTAGATAAGTATTATATTCCTAAAAAAGTAGATGATAACTTATCAACTTTAAGAGAGAATATAGATATTACATATATTAATAGATGTTTAGATTACGAAGTAAACTATATAAGAAAAGTAGAAGTAAATGAAGAATTAAAAGAGACAGTGCTAAGTGATATGCCAGAATCTTTTGATGATTTAGAAAAAGCATTTTATATATATTATAAGTTATGTTCTGTTCTTACATATGATGATAGATATTTTGCTAAAAGAAGTATGGAAGAAAAAAGAGAACACAAAAACTTTGATAGATTAAATACAATTACTCCTACTAATAATGAAGTAATCTGTTATGAATTTAATTCATTATACGCAAAACTATTAAAAGAACAAGGTATAGTATTTGAACTTAATGGTAGTAGTCAATATGCAGATGGACATGTATCTATCACATTTAGAGTAGATAAGTTCTTAGTAAATGCTGACTCTACAGTAGGTATGATTAAATCAGACTTAGCTTATGCTAAAAATGGATTGATTCTTACAGGATTCACATTAGAAAATACTAATGAACAAACAAAACAACAATTTGAAACAAAAATAGATAGAGTATATGAATATTTAAGAAGTAAAGAAAACGAGTTTAATAAACATAAAGGTACTGTAAGAGAACTTACATATTTAGAAGAGGCTTTCCCAGAAGATTTATCATTAGAAGAGAAAGTCGCAATATTTATATCTATGTCTAAAGATAGTACTTTAAAACCTATGGATAGAATTCCTTATGAAATAAAATTAGCTAAAATATTATTTAAAGAAGAAAATAAAAATAAAGATAAGGAACAATTCCAAATAAACTATATTTCTTATGAACCAGAGTTAAATGTACCACTACATAGAACCGCAAAAATATTAACTTATAATAAAAAAGGTATAAATAATACCAAAACAAATAATTATATATTTATAAATCATAATTGTGAAATGTATAAAACAGATTTAAAAGAGATAAGAAATAGTATAAGAAAAGGTGCAGTTAGAGGATTATTAAAAGATAATCATATAATTCCAGGATTAACTATTGATGAAATGAATGGAATATTTAATTTTGATTTAAGTTTCATTCCATCTTCGCCATCAAAATCTAAATGGAATGCTGCGATACAAGCTATATATACAATTGATGACTTAAATAGAAATGACTTAGATACAAGAATAGGAAAAGCTCATAAGTAATTATGAGCTTTTTAATTCTGTATAATTTTCAATATTAAATGTATGTTGAGATGTATCAAGTTGTAATAATCTATCAGTACTAATTAAGAAATAACTATCATCTAAGTAATCAGAACCATCTGATACAACTGGATCATCCCATGTAAGATCTAAGTTATACCAAACTCCATCTAACTCTAAAGCATTCCAAACATGATCAGCTGAGGCAACTTTAAAATTTTTAATACCCATACGATCTAAGAATATTGCCATCGCATCACTATAACCGCCACATACTGCATAACCTTCAAGTAGAGTACCATAAGCTATATTAGATTTATAATCAAGAATATTCTCATGAGCTCTTTTAGAATCATACTTAGTATTATTTATAATATAATCATGTATTACCTTAATATTAGTTTTATCATCAAAACTAGAATTAACTAAGCTAGTATATAAAGTATCTACTTTAGTATTAACTAATACAATATCTTCTTCTTTATAATATTTATCAAATTCTAGTTTAATTTTACCTTCATCATTATAATGTATTTTTACATTTTCAAATGTATTAAAAGGATGAACATAATTATTAATAGTTGATAGAGTTTCTTGATCTTTTCCTAAAGTATCTAAATCTTTTAAACAAGTAGAATATTCATTTCCACAGAAGAAAGTAAATTCATCATATCCATTATTAATAATAGAGAATATTGTATTAAGTAATTCTTGATAATTATTTGGATAAGCATTATCTACATTCTTTACGAAATTATAGTCATCTTTTCTTACATAAGAGTTTTGTGCCTCAATTGGGGCATGTTTTTTAGCTTCTTCATAAGCTCTTTTAACATCAATCTGATAATTTAGTAAGACACCGCTACCTATAAGTAAAAAACTAATAAAAATAAGAAATCTAGCCAACTTCCTCATATTATTCACCTAATATGATTATATAGAAAAAAAAGAATTAAGTAAATCTTAACTTAATTCTTTATAAATGTCTCTGTCAAAAATATGATTTTTACTATCTAAACTAAGTAGAGTAGGAGTGTCAATTAAGAAATATTTGTGGGATAAGAATGTTCTACCACTAGTATATCTACCATCATCCCATGTAAGATCTAAATGTAACCACTCACCATCTAAGTATACAGCATTCCAAATATGAGATTTAGATGTAATTCTCATACTTCTAACACCCATACGGTCTAAGAATAAATACATCGCATCAGTATAACCACTACATATAGCTTTATGTTCTATTAAAGCTCCATATGCACTAGTAGAATCAAAACTACTATCAATATCAGTTTTCTTTTCTACAAAATCACTTTTCTCTTTATCATATTCAATATTATTAACTAAATAATCATGTATATTTCTAATATTACTAATTGTATCTAAATTAGGATCATATAGTTCATTATATAATCTATCTACTTCATTATTAATAGCTTTAATCTTTTTCTTAGAATACTTTTTATTAACGTGATAAATAACTCTATTAGTATCTTTATCAACTCCACATGACATAGATTTATAATCATTAAATGGATGAGAAAACTCATATATTCTACTTATAATATTGTTGTTTTTATCATAAACAAGAGCTTTCGCATCATTAGTACAATTACTATATTCTTTACTACAATAAAACTCTACAGTCTCCTGTCCTGAATTTATAAATGTATACATAATATTAATTAAATCTTGTCTTTTTCTCGCATATAAATATTCTACATTCTGTACATATAAGTAATCATATTCTCTATAATAATCATTCTTTTTAATAGTAGTTTTCTCAATATCAATATTTTCAATAATTTTCTTATAATAATAATTATATTCATATGGATATTTATATGAGTATAAGGATATACCTAAATAAGAAATAGACAATAAAAAGGCAATACATAATACTATATCTACAATAGTTGAAGATGATCTCTTCTTATACTTATATCCTTCCATCAAAAATCACCTAATAATATTCTAACATAAATGCACAAAAAAACCGATTAAATAATCGGTATTTTTTATTCCATAGAATTCTTCATTTTTGTAAGTCTTGATTTTAAACGAGCTGCTTTGTTTTTGTGAACTAAACCACTAGCCATAGCCTTATCTATTCTTTGGATTGCGATATTTAAATTATTTGCAGCTTCTTCTTTATTAGCTTCTTTTACTGAACGTTCGAATTTTTTAATAGCAGTTCTCATGCTTGATGTAATTAATGTATTAACATCAGCTTTCTTAATACTTGAACGCATACGTTTTTTAGCACTTTTAATATTTGGCATAATTTTCACCTCAACTTTCGTAAAACAAGTCTAGTTTACCAAAAAATATAAAAAAAAGCAAATAATTTTTAGTAATTTGGTAAATATAATGTTAAGGTGATTATAAAATGCATACAATAGACTTAAAAAATACAAATATAAGAACAGATTTAATATTAGATTTCGAAGTAAATAGTAATAAAACATTAAGTAATAACGGAGTATCTCTATATAATAATACTAAAGAAAAATATAATTATTCTACAATTACTTTTTTAGATTGTACTGATCATAATAATATATCTAATATAGAAACTATTTTAATAAATGAATTAAAAAGATATATAAAGAAAAATACTAAAGTATTAATAGTTGGCTTAGGTAATAGAAAATCTACTCCGGATTCTTTAGGACCTAAAGTACTAGATAATATCTTAGTAACTAGGCATTTGTTTTCTTTAGGTGATGTAGAATCTAATTATTCTAATGTATCTATCTTAGAGCCAAATGTCTTTGGAAGTACTGGTATATCTTCTATAGATATTATTAAACAAGTAGTAGATATAGTAAAACCTGATTATGTAGTCTTAGTAGATAGTCTCTGTACTTCTAATACATCTAGACTTAATAAGACAATTCAAATAACAGATAAAGGTATTAATCCAGGTAGTGGAGTATATAATGATAGAGGAGAACTATCAGAAAATACTCTTAATTGTAATGTTGTCGCCATAGGAGTACCTACAGTAATAGATATAAATAGCTTAATAAGTAATTTAATAATAGATAAAACTAAATCTATAGATATAGAAAATAATCTAATAGTAACCCCTAAAGAAATAGATTATCTTATAGATAATTTATCTTATATAATAGCTTCATCTTTAAATAAAGTACTACATACAATTAATCGACAAGATTCAATTAATAAATAACCTATAGTATTAATAGGTGGTTATATGATAAGAAAAAAAAGACATAGTTTAAAAAGAAAAATATTATTCTCTTTAACTATGTTTTTAATTGGAATAATAATATCATTTAAAGTACTAGAAAATAAACATATAGATATAAATAATAAATATAATGATCTCTTACTAGAAATGACTTATAAATCTCTATCTAATAAAACGTATTTAGAGATGCTTAAAGAGGATGAAAAAGAAGAAGTAGTAGATAATCCTCCCTTAATATATATTTATAATACTCATGATAGAGAAGAATATAAAACTATTAATGGACTTACACCTACAGTAAAAGTAGTAAATAATATTCTAAAAAGTAAATTTAATTCTAATAATATAAATGTATTAGTAGAAGAAAGAAGTATAAAAGACTTATTAAATCTAAATAATTGGAATTATTCCTATAGTTATAAAGCTAGTAGATTATATATAGATGAAGTAAAAAGTAATAATCCATCTATTAAATACTTTATTGATGTCCATAGAGATTCTCTAGATAAAAGTAGGACAACAGTAACTATTAATGATAAGAGTTATGCATCTCTATTATTTATAGTTGGATTAGATAATCCTACATATAATTTAAATTTAGATTTTACTAATAAAATAAATAATAAATTAGATGAAAAATATCCTAATTTATCTAAAGGAATACTACAAAAAGGTGGAGTAGGAGTAAATGGTATATATAATCAAGATGTATCTGGATATTCTATATTAATAGAAGTTGGAGGATATGAGAATAATATCCATGAAGTGTTAAATTCTACAATTGCTTTCTATGAATGTTTTATGGAGGTTATAAATGAAAATTAAAACTACCATTAAAAAAATCTTAATACCAATAGGAATACTATTATTATTAATGTATATAACTATCTATATTGTATCTTTAACTAGCTATTATACTTCTATAGAAAGTAAGAATAGTACTCTTACAACTGAAGCTATAGAAAGATTTGAAAAAGATGTTTTAAACGGTGAAAAAATAGTCGCTTCAAACTACTTAGTAGAGAAAAAAGAATATGATAATTTATTATCACGTACTAGTATAAAAATAGGAAATATAATAGAAAAACTATTTAATAAGCTATTAAAGTATCTTCTAAAAGAAATAGAACAAGCTATTAAATAATCTTTTATTATTTATAATTTTATTGTATACTTATTTATAGTAAAGAGTAGGTGCTTAAGATGATAGATACACGTAATATTTCAAGAATTATTATGGATAAGACAAATGATAGAGAAGAAGACTTAATAGATGAAATCAATGCCTTAGAAGAATCTAAAATAGAAGAAAGATATATTGTTGATATAGAAGAAAAGACAATAAAAAATCTTAATACATTATTAGAGTATTATGAGAAATTAAGTACTAATGTAGATAGATTAAATTTCTTTAAGTTTGTATCTTATGTCATGAAAGATGATGAAAAAACTACAGAGTTCTTTAAAGAATTAAAAAATCTATCTCTACTTACTCGTACAGGATTATTAAAATACGCTCATAATCAAGAAAATTATTCTAAACAAGTAGTAAGTAATTTCCTACTTAAACTTAGTAAGATAGAAGAAAGAGGAGAAGAAAATCTTCTAGAAAAAGAAATTGATCTTGCTAATAATAAATTAAATAATTTAAGAGAGTATAAAGGTTACTTTGCCCCAATTGGTATAGTAAAAGAAGTAACAGATGCCTCTTCATATAATGATTTCTTAGATACATTAAATCTAAGTGACAACGATAAAATAGAAGCCTTACTTATGTCACTAGATTTTAATGTCTTATTACATGAAGAAAAACTATCTATGTATGAATTAGATATGCCTAAAAAATCTGATGTAGCTAAAAGTATTATTAAAGTACCTAATCCAAAAGCAATAAAAAGAAAAGCTACTAAAAAGAAAATAAAAAGTATTTTAAATAAAATAGCTAAAGAAGAAGAACCAGTATTAGTAGATG